>DZBA01000249.1 GCA_022729775.1 Anaerolinea thermophila
CACATAAAGTCTTCAAATTAAAAATCCATTTTGTAATATAATTCAAATATCATTACAGCCTTTCTCACAAAACGGGAAAGGCTGTAACATGAGTGCGAAAATCATATTCTGGAGGATAATCATAAGTGGACACTGAACTCACTGGGGAGATACGAGACAGGTTAGCCGCCGCGAAAAATATTGTCATCGCTTCGCATGTGCGGCCCGATGGGGATGCAATTGGATCACTGTTAGGGATTGGACTCGCCTTGCGCGAAGCCGGGAAATCTGTGCAGATGATTCTTGTGGACGGAGTACCTTCTTCATTCCGATATCTTGAAGGCAGCGCCCTCATCAAAAAAGAGGTGGAAGGCGAGCATGATACCTTCATCACCGTAGACTGCGCCGACTTCAAACGTACGGGGAAACTTTTCGAGAACTTTGGTCAACCGGATATTAACATTGACCATCATAAGACCAATGAAAGATTTGGAAAATTGAATCTTATCGAAGCGGATGAAGTTGCAACTTCCGCGATTCTTGCGAATCATTTACCTGAATGGGGATTGCCCATTACCAAACCGGTGGCTGCCGCTTTATTGACCGGCATCATCACCGATACGCTCGGATTCCGCACGTCGAACACCACGCCCGAGTCGCTGCGTCAGGCGGCAATACTGATGGAAGCAGGCGTGAACATGCCCGAAATTTATATGCGCGCGCTGGTGAACAAATCCTTCCCGGCGGCAAAGTATTGGGGTGCGGGACTTTCCAGCTTGCAAAGCAAAAATGGCATCGTCTGGGGAACGCTCACCATTGCAGACCGCAAAGCTGCGGGCTATGGCGGCAATGACGACGCGGATTTAATCAACATGATTTCCGCGATTGATGGCAACCAGGTGGGCATGGTTTTCGTAGAACAAAGTGACCAGCACGTAAAGATTTCGTGGCGCGCGCTTGCCCCGAATGTGGATGTCTCGCAGGTGGCGAAACACTTCAAGGGCGGCGGTCATGCTGCGGCAGCAGGCGCGGATATTCCCGGCACGCTGGAAGAGGTACAAAGGGACGTTCTCAAAAAGACGCGCGAGATGCTCAACTTGTAATTAATTACACTAAAGTAGTCCAAATTGCCTATTGTTTGCCGGGCTAAGTATGAAATAATAAATTTGCTACCGCGCATTTCCCTCGGAAAAAACAAATCTGTTTCTTGTTAATCTGGAACTTCCGAAGGTAAAACAGACCTTTAAGGTTTGCTTCTACGGTAGAGAAATAATAAACCAATCAATCATTTTTCAGGAGGAATAAAGGATGAATAGTCAGGATGTAAAGAACGCCATATCAGGCGCGCTTGTTGTTGATAAACCAGTTGGCATGACGTCTCATGACGTGGTACAAGCCATTCGTAATGGAACGAGCTTGCGCCGCGCCGGTCACACCGGCACGCTGGATCCGCGCGCTTCCGGCGTGCTGGTTATCCTTGTCGGTCCTGCGGTGCGTTTAAGTGAATATGTCTCCGCATCTGACAAGCGTTATCAAGCCATCATCCGGCTTGGGGGAACCACCGATACGTTTGATGCGGAAGGCAGGGTTACGCCTACCAAGAACCCTGTAGATGTCACAGAAGAACAGTTTGAAGAAGTTTTGAAAACGTTCGTCGGTGAAATCGAACAGACGCCGCCGCCATACTCTGCCGTCAAAGTGCAGGGACGCAAAGCATACGAAATGGCGCGTCAGGGCGAGGAAGTTGATCTCGCGCCGCGCAAGATTACCGTGCATCACCTCGAAGTGCTGGAATGGACTCCGCCCGAAGTGGTGATTGACGTGCATTGCTCGTCCGGCACGTACGTCCGCTCGCTGGCAAACGACCTCGGCATTAAACTTGGCTGCGGCGCGTACCTTGTCGGCTTGCGAAGGACCAAGAGCGGCAGATTCTCGCTGCGCGATTCTGTTCCGCTGCGCAAATTGCAGGAAGCCTTTGCCGCGGGCAATTGGTATCAATACCTGATCCCTGCCGCCGAAGCGCTTGGCGATTGGCCCGCAGTGGAACTCAACCCCGATGAGGTGGAAGCCGTGCGACACGGTCACCGCGCAAAGGTGAAGGAAATGCCCGGCGAGCGCGTGCGCGGGGTCAGCACACAGGGCGAACTTGTCGCGCTGATGGATATAATTACAAATGACGACGGCTCGCAAGAATGGCAGCCGAAGAAAGTTTTCTTCACATCGGATTAATTCAAAAACGATTACGGAAGTCCCGCTTCTGGGCTTACAAGTAAAACAGACTCGTATAGTAAAATAAGCCGCCGCAAGGCGGCTTATTTTATGCAACATTATCGCTCACTCGAAGAAGTTTCAATTCAAAACGCATGGCTGACCGTTGGCGTATTCGACGGCGCGCATCGCGGACATCGTGAAATCATCCGCAGGCTGGCGGAGGGCGCGCGCGCGAATCACGCGCCTGCTGTCCTGTTGACCTTTGACCCGCACCCCGCCAGCGTTTTAAGCGGACGTGAAATCAAATGCTTGACCACGCCGGAGGAACGCGCGGAACTGCTTGGCTCGCTTGGCGTGGATGTGGTTATCACGCAGCCTTTCACCCCGGACCTTGCGTCTGTTTCGGCGCGCGAGTATATGCTGCGCCTCAAAAAACATCTTGGGTTTACGCGTTTGCTCATCGGCTATGATTTTGCGCTCGGAAAAGGGCGCGAAGGAAACGCGAACCGTCTCGCGGAAATTGGGCGCGAGCTGGGTTATGAAGTCGAAGTCATCAGCGCGGTGGGCGATGAAAGCGGCGTCATCTCTTCCACTGAAATTCGCAAACTCGTTTCAACGGGCAGCGTCAGCGAAGCCGCGAAACTGCTCGGCTATCGCTATGCATTGAGCGGCGCGGTCATTCACGGCGACGGGCGCGGACGCAGGATAAACATCCCCACTGCCAACATTGATTATCCCAAACAAAAGACGATTCCTGTCAACGGCATTTATGCGTGTTGGGCAATGGTTGATAATAAAAAATTTATGGCAGCCACCAACATCGGTTTCAACCCGACTTTTACGCCCGATAAAAAAATTCCCAGCCTCGAAGCGCACCTGTTGGATTTCAACGGCGATATTTATGGGCGGCAGGTGAAAATCGAATTTGTCTCGCGCTTGCGCGATGAGTTGAAGTTCAATTCAGTGGAAGCCCTGCTCGGACAGATTTGGGATGATATAAAAAAAACGCGCGAAATTCTCGCTCACTCATAAATTATCATCATGCACATCCTGATCATTCACCAAGCGTTTGCCTCGCTGAACGAACCCGGCGGAACCCGTCATCATGAATTTGCGCGGATGCTTGTCGCGCGCGGTCATCAGGTGACGGTCATCGCTTCGCCGGTGAGCTATCTCACAGGGGGGCAAACCCGGCAGGCGGATGAGGAAATCAACGGCGTCAAGATTTTACGCGCCGCCGTATACAACGCGCACCATAAATCTTTTTTTCACCGCATCCTTGCTTTTTTTTCTTTTATGTTTTCCTCGTTTTTCATCGGACTCCGCGTGAGAAATGTGGACGTGGTTTGGGGAACTTCGCCGCCAATCTTTCAAGGCGTGACCGCGTGGAAACTGGCATGGCTCAAGCGCGCAAAGTTTTTATTTGAAGTGCGCGATTTGTGGCCCCAATTTGCCATTGCCGTTGGCGTGCTGCGAAACCCCATTTTGATTGCCATGTCGGAATGGCTGGAAAAATTTTTATATAAACGCGCGCATCAGGTGATGGTCAACAGCCCGGGGTTTTTACGGCACGTTTCGGAACGCGGCGCGGAACACGTTACGTTAATCCCCAACGGCGCCGACCCTGCAATGTTCGACCCAGCCAACGCGGGTGAATCCTTCCGCGCGCGGAATCATCTCCAAGGGAAGTTTGTCGCGCTGTACGCGGGCGCACATGGCATGTCGAACGATTTGAACATCGTTTTGGAATCTGCCAAATTGCTGGCGGACGAAAACATCCAATTTGTGTTTGTCGGCGATGGAAAGGAAAAATCCGCGCTGGTGAATCAGGCGCGCGGATTGAATCTGCAAAACGTTACTTTTCTGCCTTCGGTGTCGAAATCTGAAATGGCAGATGTCCTTGCGGGCGCGGATGCCTGCATTGCGATTCTCAAACCTTTGGAAGAATATAAGCGCACGTACCCAAACAAAGTTTTCGATTACATGGCGGCGGGGCGACCTGTGGCTCTGGCGATTGATGGCGTGATTCGGGATGTGGTTGAATCTGCGGACTGTGGAATTTTTGCGCAGCCCGGTGACGATTCCGCGCTGGCGCAGGCAATTTCAAAATTGGCAGCGGATAAAGTCAGGGCGCGCGAGATGGGCTTGCGCGGAAGGAAGTATCTGGAAGAGCATTTCAGCCGCGAGAAGGTGGCGGAGCAATTGGTGAATCTTTTGGAGAAGATGGTTACTAATTGAAATGAAAAGAAACTAAAAGCAGAAAATCTGTTCTTATATTACCAGTTTGGGGTAAAATTTATAAAAAGGAATGATTATGATAAAACAAGAGCCTAGTCTTTTTGGTTTAGCAAATTCAAATAAAGATTTTTCCAACCAAGAAAGTTGGGGAAAAAATCAATTTAATAACACTTTTCCCGTTTCGCTTGCTTGTTATATGGCAAGTAAGAGTATTGACCCCGTTTATCTTTATATGGGAAAAGATAAAAATCTGCTTCATGGAAATATAAATTCTTTTGATTTATTTGGCTTGCCCGCTACTTCGCCTGATTTACACTTCTTTTTTGAAGGACATTTTGCGCCCTACTTAACAATGGTAATTGATGGATTAGAAGGCGTTGATTTAGTGACAAGCAATAAAAAATCTCACGAACAACTAAGAGCGTTGGAAATTAAGTTAACAGCAATCCCTGATCATACAACCATTAACGCCAATATTGAAAATCAAGGGGCAGAAATTGTAGTGCGTCCTCAGACAATTTCTTATCTGGCATTGAGTATTGCCCAAAATTTTATAAATAATTCCGCCCGGCAGTATCTGCGAGATATTCTTGCGCCCATTGATAAGAATATTTCTGACTGGGGAGAGCCTGAATATGTTAGACCCTATATTACTGAAATGGTTGAGGCATTAAGAACTATTACAACATATAAAACAGAAAATCAAAAACCTATGTTAATTCAAACTGTTTGGCGAAC
>DZBA01000250.1 GCA_022729775.1 Anaerolinea thermophila
GATTGCCACACGTGGAAAGGGCAAGGAGCATCAATAACATAAGCAATATCAATATTTTTTTCTTCATGTAAAACCTTCTTTATTTTTTATTCATACGCCAGCACTTCGCGGATGGTGAGTCTTGCCGCGTTGCGGGCGGGGATAATCGAGCCAATCATCGAAAGCGCTAGAACCAAGCCAAGCCACATCCCATATCCTGTAAAAGTGAACACCACGTCAATGGGCGTTTCAAAAATAGCGAGGCTGACAATGGTGGCAAGCAGGTAGGTAAACGGCACAGAGAGCAGGATGGCAAGCGCGAATGAAATAAATCCGATCACAAAGCCTTCGGCGATGACAGTGCGCATAATGGCGCGGTCATCCGCGCCAATCGCGCGCA
Organism: Anaerolinea thermophila; assembly: GCA_022729775.1. Taxonomy (GTDB): domain Bacteria; phylum Chloroflexota; class Anaerolineae; order Anaerolineales; family Villigracilaceae; genus Villigracilis. The sequence continues at coordinate 380 of DZBA01000250.1, forward strand.
TGATGCCAATTTCGCGCGTGCGTTCCAGAACGTTCATGCTCATCGTGCCGGTCAACCCCATCGCGCCGACAATGGCGGTCAGCACCGCCATAATCAACAGGAAGGTAACAAGGATGTCCAAACTCTCGAGCGCGCTATCCAGCGAGGCAAGCCCCGACTCTGCTTTGCGGACTTCAAATCCCTTATCGCGGAAGAAGCGGTCTAGTTTTTCTGCCATCACATCTTGAAACGCGCGGTCATGCTGTACCGTTGTGATGCGGAATGACGATGAACGGTTTGGCAGGTTGGTAATTTGCGAAGCATATTCGAGCGGCACATAAGCAAACACGCCTTCCTGCCCGACGAATTTGAACAGCCCAACCACTTCCCATACCTCATCACGCCCATTAACTTTGAGTTGGATGGAGTCGCCGACTTGAAGGTCGGGGTAATAATCGAGGACTTTTTCGCTCAAGAGGAGTTTGCGAATATCCGTTGGCTGCATCCAGCGCCCGGCAACCAAAATGGGTTCGATCAATCTGCTGTTCGCGGGCGGCGCAAAGACATTTACGTTTTCGGCAATCGAACCATCGGGATACAGAATCTCCATGGAGAGGAACTGCCAGCCTTCCACCGCGACGACATCGGGGTTTTGCATGGCGAATTGCTCCACTTCACGGACGCGGTATGGCTTATCGAAATCCACAGTGACATCGGCGCGGAAATATTTTCCGATGGCGCTCATGTAGTCGTGTAAAGAAACGCGCACATTGAACACGGCAATGAAAATCGCGCCGCCCATGGTCAAGGTGAAGAGCGTCAACATCAAACGTCCGCGTCGGCGGAATGTGTTTCGGATGGAGATAATAAACGGGCGCGGAAAATGAATCCCGCGTTTGGCAAAAAGATTTGTGAGACGCACCAGCATCCAATCGAACCAGTTGATGCGGTTCTCGTGAAGATGCGGTTTGCTTTCGTCGCCCGCGACATCGCCGCTCAAAGCGCGCAAAACGGTGATGCGCGAGCCGTTGATGACCGGCGTAATTCCCGCAATCAATGGGACGAGCAAGCCAATCACAATTTGAATCATAAACGCCATCGGCACGATGCGATAGCCAAGCAGGTTAAAGCGCAGCATACTCGCGATGTATGATGAGAGCGCGTACGCGCCCTGCCCGGCGGCGGGGATGGCGATCAGCAGCGCGAGGATGCCAAACGCCATGATGAGCGTAATGTACATGGCGAAGACTTGTCCGCGCCTGCCGCCGACCAATTTGATGACGCCGATGTGCCGCAAGTGCTGACTCAACAGCGCGTCGAGCGTGTTTGCAATCAGCGAGCTGGAAAGGAGCACAATCAAAATTCCGAGCGCCATCAAAATACCGAGAACGGCGTTGAGAATATCGGCAAGCGGATATTTATTTTTTTCGGAAAAGCGCGTGCGAATTACATCCGTGCCGTTCTTTTCCAATTTATCTTTCAGGTCTGTGCCTATTTCGCGGATGTGCGACGTATCGTCCACGCCTTCTTCGAGCGTGACATACGCGCGGTTGTATAGTTCAGGCTCGCGCAGGGTGGGCATGGTTTTCAAGGTGACAAAACCAAAAGAAGGGGAAAGAAAATCCCCCGCGCCTGTGCTGGCGTCTTGAACAATGCCGACAACCTCCAACTCTTTCAACATGTTGTTTGCTAATTCAAGCACAAGCATGTCGCCGACCTTGATGTTCATTTTGTCGAGCGTTTTCTTCTCAAGGACGACTTCATTTTTTTGCGGTTCCGCCTTGCCTGTAATGGGCAGTAACAAGTTGATTTCATTATCGCCAAAATCCTCGAACGCAATCAAATCCAGTGAAACCCATGTGTCGCTGTCTTGGGTGCGGGCGCGGAAGTTGACCACGCGCCGACCTTCCGCTTGCAGCACGCCGCGCGCGTTGCGGATCGTCGTCAACACGTCATCATCGAAGTCGTCCGTGCGCAGTTCAACGTTGGATGGGTTGCTCGCCGCGTACGAAACGCTCATGTCATTGGAGATAATCTGGTATGTGCCGGCAATGACCCCAATCGAAAAGACGCCCACCGCAATGGAAAAAACCACAAGCAGTGTGCGCCCCTTATTGTCCCATAAATCGTGTAATACCTTACGCCATCTTGGTCGCATAATTCTCTGATGTCATTGCGAGGGCGCTCTTACCCGAAGCAATCTCCACATCATAGAGATTGCTTCGGCGCTGCGCTCCTCGCAATGACAAAAACTTCTACTTCAACAATTCGGTGATTTCACTGCCAGAGTACGGCTTGACCATCACGTCTTTGATTCCGTCGCGCATAAACTGGGTGACGCGCTCCGGGTTAATGGCAGAGGTCAGCACAACGGTCTTTGAGGTGAGACCGGATTTCGAGAGGGCTGACAACGCATCGTTCAGGGAAATGGACGCGATGTTCTCATCCACAAGGATCAAATCGGCAGCGGGGAGTTTTGCCAAATCGGTGGTCTGGGTCAATTTGACCTTCGTGCCTTTGAGCATTTCCGTAAAGAAGTTCGCCCAATCGTCGTTGTCGTCAATCAATAAAATATTTTTGGCGCTGCCAGCCTGCACAGATTCAGAACCAACCTGTCCGCGCGGCATGAACAACGTGACGATGGTGCCTTTGCCTTCGGAACTGCTCATGTCAATTCGTCCCTGCGCCTGCGAGACGACGTGCATCGCGGCGGGGAGTCCCAAGCCGTGATGAGAAACGCCGCGCGTGGTGTAGAACGGCGACCAGACTTTCTCCATCACTTCGCGGCTCATGCCGGAACCATTATCCGAAATGATGATTTCCAACATACCGCGCTCGATGGAAGGATGCGCCTCGACGTTGATGGATTTTGCGCCCGCTTCGTAAGCGTTCTGCAAGATGTTGCCAAGCGCGCGCGTGACCTGCGTGCTATCCGCGATGACATACGCAGTCGCTGGGTCAACAGAGACGTGGAAAGCATCCTGCGGAATGTGGCGCTGGTGCGCGGCTGTCTGCAACACATCCGAAAGCAAAACAGGGCGCGGCTTCATTTCGCGGACTGCGCCGATGAGTTGTTCCTTCACCTGAATAATCTGCGTCGCGCTTTCGGAGATCATCTCCAAATCTTCTTTCAATGATTCAATATCCACCTGTCCGCTGGCGGCTTCTTCGCGCAGGCGCGAAACGGTCAGCGAGATGGGCAGGGTCTTGTTTCCGATCCAGTGAATGGCTTCGGTGGAGGCTGTGGTCAGCGCTTCAAAGACCTTGTTGCGGAGAATTTCAGAATGCGCTTCCTTGAGTTGTTCGAGCAGGCGCGCATTGTGAATCGCCACAGCGAGGTGTTCTGCCATGGTCAACAAAGTGGTGATGTCGTCCTGGCTGAACGCGCGTTCTTCCGAACTCTGAATGGTGACCGCGCCCAAAACTTTTCCTGCATAAGCGAGCGGCAGCGCCATTTCGGAGCGGGTGTGCGGCAAATGCGGATTCTTGAAATGCACGCGCTCTTCGCCGACATCCAACGCGATGCGCGCTTCGCCCATCGCCACGCACGCGCCAATCATGGATTCTGTGCCGACCTTCAGCTTGTGACCTTCGTCAACCATTGCCTTGCCAGCCTTGCCATATCCCGCGCGCAGCACAGCGTATTCATTGGCGGCATCCACGAGGAAAATACCCGCGTAATACAAGCCATACGATTCGCAGATGATGTTCACAGTCTGCGGGAGCAGCTGGTCAAGGTCGAGGATGGAGGTGACTTCCTTGCCGACGCGGTTTGCGGCTTTGAGCAAGCGCGAACGGCGTTCTGCCTGACGGTGCAGGTTCGAGTTTTGAATGGCAATGGCGAGCTGGTCAGCCATTGTTTGCAGCGCGTCAATATCCGCCTCATTGAACGCGGCTTCTTCCACAGACTGAACGGTCAACGCGCCAATGGCTTGGTCAGAGACGATGAGCGGGAGCGCCATTTCGGAGCGCGTCTTGGGCAGGTAAGGATTCTCGAAGAAGACCGCTTCTTCGCCGACATCCAGCGCGATGCGTCCCTGCTTTTGGGCAATGGACGCGCCAATCATGGAATTTCCGCCGACAGCGAGTTTGTGACCCGCGTTGATCATCGCCTTGCCCGCTTCGCCGCGTCCCGCCTTCAAAACTGCGGACTGTTTGGCTTCGTCCAGCAGGAATACGCCCGCGTAATAAAAACCAAATTCATCGCAGATGATGTCCACTGTGCGTTGCAGCAGTTCGTAAGGGTCAAGGATGGTGATGATGTTTTTCGCGGCGCGCGCCGAGGCTTTTAATAACTTTGCATATCGTTGCGTATCAGACATAGTTTCCTCTTTATGGATAAGTTGAAGGTTTAAGGTTACAGGTTTAAGGTTGAACCTAAATATTTAATATTTTCTGAATCAATTCCACCAAGCCCTGCTCGCGTCCCTTGACAAAGAACGCGCTGGCGCCGCCAGAGACAGCTTCTTTTGCCTTGTTGACTTCATCATACGCGGTCAGGATAATCACCGGGGTGGAAGCCTTTTGTTGTTTCAAGTTTGTCAATAAATCCAACCCCGCGTCAGATTTGGGCGAGCCGTCAAAACTCGGCATGTTCAAATCCAGCACGGCGATATTTACCGCGTCCACATTTTTGGCGAAAGCCTCGCTTCCGCTTTTGCAATCTGAGGCTGTAATCACATCGAAACCGGCGCGCAGCAGCGTCTTTTCCAGGCTTCGCAGAATCAGTCTTTCATCATCCACCAATAGAACTGTTGTCATGTATCCTCCAAAGAGTGTTTATTTT
>DZBA01000251.1 GCA_022729775.1 Anaerolinea thermophila
CCTGCTTGCCGTGACCTTCGTGGATTTTATGAGTCAAGTTCTGCATCCAATAATTACCTTCGCGGCAGGTAGTACATTTTCCGCACGACTCATGCTTGAAGAAGTGGATGGTCTTGTTGATGACCCAATCAATGTCAATGGTATCGTCGAGGACGATCACCGACGCGGAACCCAAATCACCGCCGACTGTTCGCACCGAGGCGTAATCCATCGGCGTGTCGAGGACTTTCTCATCCGCGACAATCAGTGATGAAGACGCGCCTGCGGGCATAATCGCCTTGACGGGTCTGCCGTCCATGATTCCGCCGCCGTGTTCGTAAATCAACTCGCGGAAGGTCGCGCCGAAGGGCAGCTCATAATTACCGGGCTTTTTCACGCGACCCGAAAGCGAGAAGATTTTCACGCCCGCGCTGTCGGCTGTGCCAAGCGACTTGTACCAGTCCGCGCCGTTGGTCATGATAGGCGGAACGTTGGTGAAGGTCTCTACATTATTGATGATGGTCGGCTTTCCGTACAAGCCAAACGAAGGCGGGAAGGGCGGACGCACGCGCGGCTGTCCGCGTTTACCTTCAATGGATTCCAGCAGCGCGGTTTCTTCTCCGCAAATATATGCGCCCGCGCCGAGGTGGGTATAAATTTTCAACGAGTAATCGGTCTTGAAGAGTTTATCGCCGAGATACCCTGCGTCTTCCATCTCTGCAATCTTTTCATCAAGAAAAGCCGCCACCTGCCAAAATTCTCCACGCAGGTAAATATAAGCAACGTTTGCCCCAACCGCATAGCTGGCAATGGCGAGTCCTTCCAAAAACTGGAAGGGGTTGCTTTCCATAATTTCGCGGTCTTTGAAGGTGCCAGGCTCGGACTCGTCCGCGTTGGCAACGACATAATGCGGGAAGACGTTCTTATCAATGAACGACCACTTCATGCCGGTGGGGAACCCCGCGCCGCCGCGTCCACGCAGACCTGAATTCTTGACCACGTCGGTCACAGCTTCGGGCTTCATTTTGGTCACGGCTTTTTTGAAGGCGTCAAATCCGCCGTTCTTTTTGTAGACATCAATCTTGTTGATGTCAGGGATGTCACGATGACGTAAGAGGATATGTGTCATAGGTCTCTATTCTGCCAGAGGAATAATCTTTCCTTCACGACGAGCAATTTCTATAATCATTGAGTCACTATCTTTGGCAAATTGCTTCTCGCCGACAGGAATCGGCTCGATACGAACATCTGTATCTGCTGCAACTCGCCAAAGTTTTGCCCAATCTTTATAAGTCCATTTGCGGTCATAACGCGAAGAGACTACCAATAAATCAATGTCGCTCCATTCGTGCTGTTGACCGCGCGCATACGAGCCGAACAGAACGCCACACTTTACGGGGATTCCCGCATCGGCAACTGCTCGCAAATATACTCGGATTGACTTTATAACTTTTCTATCAACCATTCAAAAACAACCTTTGTGCGCTTGATAATCGTTTCGGCTTCTTTTTGCGTCGGCTTTTGTCTGGCAACGCCAGGATAGCGGGTTTCGATATTTAGCGGATTTAATATCGTCAGCAAGTCAATTTGTTCGGTTGTTAACGTTAAGTCCGCTATTCTTGCCAATGAAACCAGGTTATGAATCATCGGCGGGAATTTCCTCGTCTTCTTTATTACATGCGCCTTAAGAATTTTCTCAATGGTAAGGTGCGTCGAAAATAAAGCGATTTGCACGCGAGCGCCTTTGATGTTATGTTGCACATCCTTCCAACTGTCCAGCGCTTCTTCGCGCCAGTAATTGACGTGCTTTTCAACATCCAGTTCAAAGTTGTCGCTCATGTCCTATCATCACGCGCCACGTATCACGCAGCCTTCTTCAACGCCTCAATCAATTCCATCGTTTTATCAACGGTCATGTTCTCGTGATACTTAATCCCATCGGGACCTTGTGTCTGGAACATCGGCGCTTTATCACAGCCCGCGAGACAGGTCACCGCTTCGATGGTGATGAGTCCGTCTTCGGTGGTTTCGCCAACTTGAATGCCAATATTCTCGCACAGGTTCTTCAGGAATTCATCCGCGCCGCGCAAGGCACACGGCAAGTCGGTACAGACTTGAATACGGAACTTGCCCGCCTTCTCATCGTGGTACAGCGAATAAAAGCCGATAATGGAAGCGACTTCCGTATCGGTAATGCCGACAATCTGCGCGATGTCCTGCATCGAGTGTTTGCTGACATAACCTTCCTCGCGCTGGGCGAGATACAGGAGCGGCATGACCGCGGAGCGTTTCTGCTCGGGCGGATATTTTGCAAGGATTTGTTTAACTTCCTTCGGGTATTTTTTTTCGAGGCTCATCGGTCAATATCTCCGAGGACAATATCAATGGAAGAAAGAATCGCTACAAGGTCAGCGACCAGCGCGCCCTTGACGATATGCGGCAACACGCCCAGATTATCAAATGACGGCGTGCGCATGTGAACGCGATGAGGTTTGGGACTGCCATCGCCTTCCATGTAAACGCCCAATTCACCGCGCGGAGATTCAATCGCCGCGTACACAGAGGCTTTGGGCGCGGAGAATCCTTCCGTCCACAACTTGAAGTGATGGATCAGGGCTTCCATGCTCACGCCAATTTCAGAGCGCGGCGGTGGGACAAATTTACGGTTATCCGAGCGCACAGGTCCAAGCGGCAGTTTATTCAATGCCTGCTCGACAATCTTCAATGACTCGCGCATTTCTTGAACGCGGACTAAATACCGCGCGTACACATCGCCTTCGGTGCGGGTTGGGACGTCGAAATCATATTGCTCATATCCCATGTATGGGCGCGCTTTGCGCAAGTCCCAATTCACGCCCGAAGCGCGGAGCGGGGGTCCCGTCACGCCAAAAGATAACGCCAGCGCAGGGTCTAACTTTCCAAGCGTCATGGTGCGGTCAAGGAAAAGCGGGTTTTTCGTGAGCAGGGTTTCGTATTCATCCACGCGCTTGTGGAAAATCTTAAGAAAGTCGCGCACAACTTTTTCAAATTCAACGGGGATATCGCGCCACACTCCGCCGGGGCGGAAGTACGTGGTCATCATGCGTTGACCGGATACAAGCTCAAAAATATCGAGGATCTGCTCGCGTTCGCGGAAACAATACATGAACATGGACATTGCCGCGAGGTCCAATCCCGAAGTGCCAAGCCAAACCAGATGCGATGAAATGCGCTGTAATTCGGTGAGAATCACGCGAAGCGCCTGCGCGCGGACAGGGACATCAAGGTCAACCAATTTTTCCACTGCCATACAATACGCAAGGTTATTACCCAGCGGATTCATGTAGTCAAGGCGGTCAGTCATGACCTCAGCCTTTTGGTAGGTTTTGGCTTCCATATTCTTTTCGATGCCGGTGTGCAAAAAGCCAATATCGGGAATGCAGTTGACAACCGTCTCGCCATCCAGTTCGAGCAGTAAGCGCAAAACGCCGTGCGTGGATGGGTGCTGCGGTCCCATGTTGAGAAGCATGGTTTCGCCGGTCAACGCGCGTTCAGAAACAAGATGTTTGAATTTCTCTATGCTGACTTGTTCAATCTGGGTCATAACTATTCCTTTGCGAACATCTTGCGCAGCGCAACTTCATCGTAGTTAAAGGTGAACTGCGGTTCTTCATAACCAAGCGGGAAATCTTTGCGAAGCGGGTGACCCTCTGAATCTTCCGGGGTCAAAATACGGCGCAAGTCAGGATGCTCCTCGAAGTTGATTCCAAACATATCAAACAGTTCGCGCTCACGCCAATTGGTCATGCCATACACGCCAACTGCCGTTGGCAATTTGGGCTGGTCGCCGCTGACCGGAACACGCGCTTGCAGCGTGAGATTCTTCGCCAGCGAGTTGAGTTGATAAATGACATGAAAACGCGGCGCGGATTGGGGATAATAATCCGATGCGGTCATTGCGGAGAGCATCTCAAATTTTTGCTCATCGCGCAGGTAGGTCAACGCCTCGATTATTTTTTCGGGCTTGATAACAAGATGAAGTTCGCCGCGAAATTCTTCAACCACCGCGCCGAACTTCTCTTGTGCTGCTTTTACAATGGGTTCGAGTTTTTTATCCATATTCATCCTCAAGACCTGACAGGTTTTAAGAACTTATCAGGTCTCGTAAATTACTTGTACTTTTCCGCATACTGTTTGATGGTTTCGCCCTTGACCTTTTCATGGATGGTCATAACGCCGTGAATTAAGGCTTCGGGGCGCGGCGGACAGCCCGCCACAAAGACATCCACCGGCACGACTTCATCTACGCCCTGATAGATGGCGTAATTATTGAACACGCCGCCGCACGAGGCGCAATCTCCCATGGCGATGACCCATTTCGGCTCCGGCATCTGGTCGTACAAGCGGCGGAGGACCGGTCCCATTTTCTTCGAGACACGTCCCGCGACGATCATCAAATCAGATTGACGCGGGCTGGCGCGCATGATTTCCATGCCGAAACGGCTCATATCATAGTTGGCAGCCTGCGCCGACATCATCTCAATCGCGCAGCAGGCAAGACCAAACAACATGGGCCACATGGCATTGGTGCGCGCCCAATTGACGGTATTTTCAAGCGTTGTAGTGACAACGCCCATATTTCCAAGTTTTTGCTCTATTCCCATTCAAGGGCTCCTTTCTTCCACGCATACACATACCCTATCAACAGGATAACGATAAAGATGACCATTTCGATCAAACCAAAAACGCCCAGTTGACGAAATACAATCGCCCAAGGCAGGAAGAACACAACTTCAATATCGAACAAAACAAACAGGATGGCAACCAAATAGAAACGGACGGGCATACGCCGCGTCCCTTCACCATAAGGGTTCATGCCTGATTCGTATGGCATGTTCTTCGCTTCTGTTTTTTTCTTGGGACCGAACAATTCCCCTAGTCCGATTGCAATAAGCGCAATCACTGTGGCGACCGCGATCATGACGCCAATGGCGATATATTCCAACAGCATAGAAATACCTCTGGGTGCGTAAAATTCAGTGCTTGAAATCTGGCACGTCCGCGAAGTATATCATAAGAGACTTTCGCATACGAGAGAAAGTACTTCTTTTCACATAAAATGTGATAATAGTCATATTTGGGAATTTTTATAGACCTCAATTT
>DZBA01000017.1 GCA_022729775.1 Anaerolinea thermophila
GCGCGCGCGCCAGAGCTGTATCACGCCTATATCGGTATGGGACAGATTTCGTACCAGATCAAATCGGAGCAACTGGCGTATGCGTATGCGCTGGAGTATTACCAAAAGAATGACAATGCCGACATGATAAAAAAACTGGAAGCCGCGCCGCCCACGCTGACCGTCCCGCTGCCCGCCGCGTATGATTCACTGCGCGATACATACATGCACGGCGCGGGCATTGGCACCACCCACGAAATGGATTCTGTGGTCACGGGTATTTTCCTGCCATCGTGGCAATTCCGCGAATATACGCTGGGCGAAAAAATCAACCTGTGGCGCGGAAAAATCGCCTCCCGCAAATCTGGCTTATGGGACAAAATGCAAGCCACCGACATGTCGCAAGTAGTGACCGAACTTGAAATCCCTGTCTACTTTTTTCACGGCGCGTATGATTACACCTGCGCTTATCCATTGGCGAAGGAATATTTTGAAAAACTAAACGCACCCGTAAAAGGCTTTTACACCTTTGAGAATTCAGCGCACAGTCCCATTTTTGAAGAGCCTGAAAAAGTGTTGAAGGTTTTGGCGAAAGATGTGCTGGCAGGAACGAATAATCTTGCCGATAAAAAATGATTACGTATGCGCCCTATAAAAATCCATTCCACAAATCATCGCCGCGCCGATGTTAATCTGGCGCACGGCGCGCGAGGATAAAACCCTGCAAGCCGAGTTACCCGGCTACGCCGAATTCACAAAAGAGACAAGGTATCGCTCATTGCCCGGCGTTTGGTGAAGTAAAATAGTCTGGAAAAGAGGTAACCATGAATATATCCGATGCAATTCGACTCAAACGCGCGGTAAGAAAATTTCAAGACACCCCCCTGCCCGATGACGTGATTTACGCCATCCTCAACGCGGGACGACGCTCTCAATCCTCGAAGAATACTCAGGCGTGGCAGTTCATTGCCATTCGGGATAAATCCATTTTGAAGGAATTGTCCCAATGCGGCGAGTGGGCGGGACATCTCGCGGGCGCGGCGTTGGGCGTTGCCATTCTTACGCCTGACCCGATGGAGAAATTCCAAATCATGTTCGACGCGGGGCAAGCCTCCGCGTTTATGCAGCTCGCCGCGTGGGAGCTGGGCGTTGGCTCATGTCCTGCGTCCATCTACGAACCGGAAAAAGCGCGCGCTATTTTGGGTTTCCCCGCCGAGTGGCATTTGCGCGTTGCGTTGTCCTTTGGGTATTCAGCCGAAGGGGAGGTGTTATCCGCCGCGCCGAAAAAGGGCGGAAGAAAATCACTGGACGAAGTAGCGCATTGGGATAGATGGTAGATGCTAAATAACCAAATCCTCCACGCGGATTGTCTCGACGCGCTGGCGAAATTCCCCGAAGCATCCGTTGATTTGACGGTTTTCTCGCCGCCTTATGATGGCATCCGCGATTATAAAAAAAACTGGACGTTTGATTTTCTTGCGCTGGGCGAGAATCTCTTCCGCGTCACAAAGGATGGCGGCGTTGCAGTGGTCGTCATCGGCGACGGGACGAAGAACTTCGCCAAGTCACTCACCTCATTTCGGCTGGCAGTCAGTTGGGCGGATCAAGTCGGCTGGAAGCTCTTCGAGACGGTGATCTATAAGCGCGATGGAAACCCCGGCGCGTGGTGGAATCAGCGCTTCCGCGTGGATCATGAATACATCCTGATTTTTTTCAAAGGCGCGAAGCCGAAATCCTTCCACAAAGAGCATTTGATGGTTCCCAGCAAACACGCGGGGAAGACCTATTCGGGCACAGATCGTTTAACCAACGGCGGATTTAAGATTATCGAGAAGAAGACGGTGAATCCGCTCAAATGTCGCGGGACGGTCTGGCAATATTCCACCAGCAACACCGAAGGCAACCGCTTGAAGTTGCAGCACCCGGCGACCTATCCCGATAAGCTGGCGGGCGATTTGATTTTGTGCTTTTCAGAGCCAAATGATCTGGTGCTTGATCCCATGTGTGGAAGTGGAACCACCTGCGTAACGGCAAAGCAAAATGGGCGGCGTTACATTGGCATCGAAGTCAGCGACGAATATTGCAAGATTGCAGAAGAAAGACTTAAAAAAGAAACAGGGCAGGATTAACTGCCCTGTTTCTTTTCATTTCTGGTGCTACCGTTTTTAACAGGAAAACCATTTTCAAACACAAAGTACACGAAGGTCACGAAGGAAAACGCCCGTAAAATTATCTACTTTTTTCCCCTTTGTGTGCTTTGTGACCTTCGTGTTAAGGCTCTTTCCCGTTAATTACGGGAGAGCCTCGTTTCTTTATTTTTATCGTGTCGGAGGTTCGAGCAGGCGCGCAAGTTCCTTTGCGCCTTCGGGGTCGGTGACCGCCAGCACTTCATCGTTTGGCTCAAGGGTGGTTGAGCCGCGCGGCAGGGTCATGTGTCCGTGGCGGATGATGCCCGCAATGACACATTGATCGGGCAAACCCAAATCCTTGATTGCAACACCAACAGCCTTGGCGCCCGCGGGGACTTTTTCTTCGACGAAGGAATACCTTCCGCGGCGCAGTTTGAGCAGCGTCATCATATCGCCCAGTGACATTTCCTCTTGAATTAAATGCGCCATCACTTCGGCTTGGTTGATGGTTTCATCCACGTGGAAATTCTTGTCAAAAAGCCAGGCGTTGCGCGGGTTGTTGATGCGCGCCACAGTGCGTTTGACGTTGAACATGGTGCGCGCCATATAGCACAAGACCAAATTGACCGCGTCGTCACTGGTGGCAGCGACAAGCACAGTCGCCTTATCCAACCCGGCTTGGCGCAAGACCAGCGGGTTTGTCGGGCTGCCTTCATAGATGACTTCGGTGGGCAGCTCATGATGAAGCAGGGTTAATAATTCGCGGCGGTTTTCCAGCAACCGCACTTCATGTTTTTGTTCTATCAAATGGGCGGCAAGTTGGGCGCCGGTGCGTCCGCCGCCAGCAATAAATACAAGCATGTTATGCCTCCATTCCTTCCTGCAAACGCTCGCGCAGGGATTTAATTCCCGCAAGCGTGGCGCTGACTGTAAGCAAATCTCCGCTTTTGAGTTTCATCTCAGGCGAGGGAAGTTCAGCGCGCCCGGCGCGGGTAAGCGCAGCGCAAATCGTTCCGCTGCAATCGTTCAACAACGCGGCGACGGTCATTCCATCCCATTTTGGCGAGATGCTCATTTCATACATTTCCACTTCGCCGTTCCCCGCGGAAAATATCGCGCGGAAGCTTGAATCAATGAGCAGTTCTTGAAAACGTTCCGCGCCCCAAGAGGTGGAGCTGATGAACTGCAAATCAAACGCTTCGAGCATTTCGCGCATGGCGGGGTCATAATTGCGTACCAGCAATTGCTTGACCTGCGGATAATAGCTGCGAATGGTGTGACCAATGACCGCGTTCAGCGTATCAGAGTTGGTGACAACCGCCACGCCGTCCACGTGATCCATATCCGCGCGCTTCCATGTATCCTGCGAAAGCGCCTCGCCTTCCACTGTGCGCCCGCGAAAATCCTGGTGCAAGCGGTTGAAGGATTCCTTGTTGCTATCCACAACCACCACTTGATGCCCGTTTTTGAAAAGGCGGAAGGAAAGTTCCGCGCCGACCCTTCCACAGCCTACGACGACAAAATTCATATTGTTACTCCTTGCAATTATTCTTCTTCATGCACTTGATATGGCACATTGGTAATGACAATGCCATGTTGGTTCTTCAATTGTTCGCGCAAAATATTTGCGGTGTTGGTGTGCAGCGCGCTGGACAAACGGTTATCCGAGACGAATTCCGGGACGACGATGGTGATGGTTTCACCGGGCTGGCGACGCTCGAAAATATCCGCGATATAGTCTAATAACGGCTCGACAAATAAGCGATACGGAGAATCAAGCATAACCATGCGCACGCCATCGCCCCATGTTTCCCATTTCTTGCGGACTTTTTCGGCGTCCTCAGGCTCAACAACAACATGCACCGCGGTCACATCGTTAGATAACATGCGCGCGTAACGCAGCGCGGCAAGCGTCCCTTGATGCACGCCGCTCACCGGCATGATCACGCGGTGGCGGTTGGTATGCGGGGGAATAATACCGACATTTTCGAGTGAAAGTTTTTTGGCAAGATTGTTATAGTGACGATGAATCATCCAAAACACGCTGACCAAAATCGGGATGAGAATCAACACCACATACGCGCCATCTGCAAATTTGGTCACGGCAAAGACCATCATCACAATTGCAGTACACACCGCGCCAAAGCCATTGATGATCATTTTGATAGACCATGATTTTTCATACTGTAAGGTCGAGCCGCGCTCCACCTTTGTTTCGCCCGGTTTTAACTTCCCAATCTTCCACCATCTTAATGCCATGCCGCCCTGCGATAAAGTAAATGAGAGGAATACGCCAATCGCGTAAAGTGGAATCAGCAGCGACACACTGGCGCGGAAGATGACCAGCAAAATCGAAGCGATGACCGCCAGCGTGACAATGCCGCGCGAATAAACAAGCCGGCTGCCGCGATACGTCAACTGGCGCGGGAGGAATCCGTCTTTTGCAGCAAGGGCGCTCAAGCGCGGAAAATCCGCAAAGGCGGTATTGGCAGCCATGATGAGGATTACCGTCGTCGCGCTGATCAACATCAGGTACAACACGCCGCGCCCATCATAAATGGTGCGCGCAAATTGCGAGATGACCGTCTCACTTTCAGAGGGAATGGCGTGAATTTCTTTGGCAAGAAAAGAGATGGCGATAAAAAGCGATCCCAAAATAAGGGACATCCACACCAGCGTAATCCCCGCGTTTTTGCTGCGCGGCTCTTTGAAAGCAGTGATGCCATTTGAGATTGCCTCGACGCCGGTGAGGGCTGTCGTGCCGCTGGCAAAGGCGTGGAGAATCAAGAACGGGGTAATGGCTGAAACGCCGTGCAGCATTTCCAATTCAGGCGGGTCAATGACCTTGCCCAAATCCCCGCTAAAGAAACGGAACAACCCAATACCGGCAGTGACGAACATCATCACCACAAAGAAATAAGTGGGGATTGCAAACGCGGTACCGGATTCTTTAACGCCGCGCAAGTTCATCAACATAATAAACATGATGAACACAACCGCGAGGGGAACGCGGAAATCATACAGGTTTGGAAATGCAGAGGTGATCTGCGCCACGCCCGAAGCAATGGACACGGAAACGGTCAGGATGTAATCGGTCAACAGCGCGGCTGCCGCAATCAACGCCGGGAACTCGCCCAAATTATCGCGCGAAACGATATACGCGCCGCCGCCATCAGGGTATGCATGAATGGTCTGCTCGTATGAAATCGTGACGATTGCAAGCAAAACAACAATGGCAATGGAAATTGGAAATACGATGCCGAACGCCGCTGTCCCTGCCGCCGCAAGAATAACTAAAATTTCCTGTGTGGCATACGCCGTAGACGATAGCGCGTCTGAGGCAAAGACCGCGAGACCAACTACTTTTCCAATAGTCTGATGGGGAGCGTCTGCTGTGGAAAGCGGACGCCCGATAAGCCAGGAACGCCATGTATGCGGAGGCTTGTAATCTGTCGTTCTTTCAATGAAAGAAGTTTGTGTATTTTTTTCTTGATCAATCATAAAATCCATCTTATAAGAAAATAATGCGCCGAAATAGGCGCATCTTTTGATTATATCCGAATTTCACTTTTGACGAAGATAGAAATGAGCGCGCTACACATGGCTTATTCAAGGTCTGGTTTTTGTCACTCTGAGCGGAGCGAAGAGTCTTGCCGCTGGAGTAGAGACCCTTCGTTTCACTCAGGGTGACACGCCTCAAGGAGCATGGCACGGATTTGTCAAGCGGCCTTGAATAAACCATAGCGCGCTACAGATTTTTCGAAGTCCATTTGTGTCGCTCTGTGGGAGCGCGCTCGAAGAGCCTCTTATCTACGCATTTCGTTTTTGTCAATCTACTTTGAGAAGACCATCGCGCGCCGCGCGACTATCTTGGAATTGAAATTATCATACAGGCAAGATACGATAAAATAAAGGTATGCTCACTAAACTCACCCCTTTTCAAAAGAAAATTCGAGATATGCTGAAGACAGCGGATAATCTTTCTATCGTGCTGGTTGCGTTCTTGGCTATTATGTACGCCTACAGTTTCCCAACATACAGGGCTGCAATTCTGGTTGTGTTTCCTGTCACGGCGGCTGGGTGGTTTTATGGCATTTACGGCGGATGGGCGGCAAGCGTACTGGCGCTCGCGCTCAACCTGTATCTGGTCAACGCCTATCAAAGCAAAGTAACTTTATATTGGCTGCTTGCCAATCAAGACGAAAACTTTATCCTCATGGGGCATGTCTTTGTATTTTTGATTGGGATGGGAATTGGCGCTTTGCGTAAGGAGATGGAAAACCGCGCACGCACCGAATCCGCGCTGCGCACAAGCGAAGCGCAATACCGCGCCATCGTCGAGAACCAGACAGAGCTCATCTGCCGCGCAACGCCCAATGGCGCGATCACATTTGCAAATCAAAGTTATCTGAATTTTTTTGGAAAAACTTTACAAGAAGTCATCGGCAGGGATATTTCAACGCGCGACTGTGAAAACAACCAATCTGACATGGTTAAAGCCAGTGTCGAAAAACTGTGCGCGGAACATCCCATTGTCTCATTTGAAGAGCATTTTATATTCCCCAACGAAAAAACCTATTGGGTGCAATGGGTATTACAAGAGATTATCGAAAACGGAAAAGCCCTCGAAATCCAATCCATTGGGCGTGACATTACCGCGCGCAAACAAGCAGAAGCGGATTTGCTAGAGCGGGAAATGCGCCTTGCCACCATCTTCGACAACTCCGCCGACGCCATCATCACCGTAGACGAAAATCAAAGCATCCTCTCTTTCAGCAAAAGCGCGGAAAAAATATTTGGGTACACGGAAAGTGAAATTATCGGCAAGTCTTTAACGCTGTTGCTGCCCGAGCGTATCGCCAGCGAGCATCACCATCATCTTCACTCATTTGCCAACGCGCCGGAATCCTCGCGCATCAAAGACAAGCGTCGCAACATTCAGGGGCGGCGGAAGAACGGCGCAGAATTTCCCGCGGAAGCGTCCATCTCGAAATTGAAATCAAAAGACAAAATCATCTTTGCCGCCTTTTTGCGCGACATGAGCGAACCCCTGCGCAAGGAAAAGGAATTACAGTCACAGGCGCGCTTTCTATCCCTATTGAATGAAATGACGCACTCCATCATCGCGTCCACCGATTTCAATACCATGATGAAAACACTCGCGGGCGATTTTGCCAACCTGCTCGAAGCTGACAACTGTTACATCACCCGCTGCGATGAAATTAAAGAACAAGTTTTCCCGGTTGCCACCACCAACCCATCCAAAGATTTTTTTATGAACTTGGAATATCCCAAAGGACAAAAGAACCTGACCACCACCGTCCTCGAAGCCGGGCGAATCCTTGTCGCGGAAAATACGCCTGACACAATCTATACCACGCCACAAATCATTGGACAATTCCCTGAAAAAATTTTCCTCAGCATCCCCTTGATTTACGGAAGCCACAAACTTGGCGCTGCCTTTGCAGGATTTATCGAAACGCGCGAATTCACGCAGGAGGAAATCACGCGCGCAGAGCAGGCAAGCAACCAGATTGCATTGGCAATTTGGAACATCCAGCAGGAACTTGAATTGCAGCGCAACCTGCGCGAAGCAAAAGCCCTCGCGGACATCGCGCAGGCATTGAGCGAAAGCGAGCGCATTGGGTTGAACAACGTGTTGGACCTGATTGTCAATTCAGCCAAAGATTTGATTGCAAACGCCGAACAAACCGTCATTCATCTCCTCGATGAAAAAGAACGGATGTTGACATCGCTGGCAGTTGCCGGGTTCAAAGACCCTGAAGGTGGAAAAAGAAACATGCGCCTCGGGTCAGGTATCGCGGGACAAGTCATCATCAGCGGAGAAACCATCAACATCCAAGACATCCGCACCGACCCACGTTTCTTAAAACTAAGCGACGTAGAACCAACTTATCGCTCGCTGATGGTCGCCCCTGTTCGCAGCGGTTCGCAAAATTTAGGGACCATCAGCATCCAAAGCAGCGTGTCTTATGCCTTCACGCTCAACGACATCAAATTGATTAGTGAATTGGGAACGCAGGCTGCCATTGCCATCGAGAATGCGAATTTATTAGAAAGCACGCAACAAGCCTTGAAGGAAGCAAACGCGCTTTATCGCATTAATCAGGGTTTGGCTGCCTCGCTCGACCCGGACGACCTGATGCAAGATACCGTCGAACTGCTGCAAAAGAATTTTAATTATTACTACGTCCAAATTTATGTGGCAGACCCCGATACCGGCGACTTTATCATGCGCGCGGGAAGCGGCAAAATCGGGATGCAGCTCAAAGCGCGCGGACATCACCTCGCTGCCGGCGAAGGCATTGTCGGGTACACAGCCGAAACCGGCACGTCATTTTTCACCAACGATGTGGATGATATTGTCTCGTTTGTCCGCAACCCCTTGCTGCCAGATACAAAGTCTGAGCTGGCGGTGCCGGTCAAAACCGGCGGTAATATTCTCGGCTTGCTGGATATTCAGCAAAGACCGCCCAAGTCCCTCTCCCAGCGCGATATACAATTGGTCAGCGCGGTAGCAGACCAACTTGCCATTGCGCTGCAAAAAGCAGATTTATATGAAAGCCTGCAAATTTCGCTGCAACAGGAAAAAGCCATCCGCAACCAGCTCATGCAAAACGAACGCCTGACCGTGATGGGACGCTTGCTCGCGACGGTCTCGCATGAATTGAACAACCCGCTGCAAGCCATTCAAAACGCCTTGTTCCTTTTGAAGGAGGAAACTGGCATTTCACCGCAGGGCAAGCAAGACCTCAACATCGTGCTTGCGGAATCAGAACGCATGGCAAGCATGATCGAGCGCCTGCGCGACACGTACCGCCCAACGCAAATTGACGACTTCCAGCCGACGCAAATCAACGACATTATCGAGGATGTGTACGCGCTCATCTCCACCCACCTGCGCCATAATCAAATCGCGTTTGAATTTCATCCCGACCCCGCGCTGCCCGACATCCCCGCGCTGTCAGACCAAATTAGACAAGTGGTACTTAATTTATTGATGAATGGCGTGGAAGCCATGTCAGACGGCGGCAAAATCAGAGTCACCACCGAGTTGCAAAAAGACGCGGACGAAATTCTCATCACCATTTCGGATAATGGTCCGGGCATCCCGCCCAAAATTTTGCCGACCATCTTCGAAGCCTTTGTCACCAGCAAGGCAAGCGGCACCGGGCTCGGCTTGACCATCTCGTATGATATTGTCACCAAACATCGCGGGCGCATCAGCGCGGAAAATAATCGCGGCGCGGGCGCAACCTTCAAGATATGGCTGCCCACCAACAACGGTGAAATTTTATGAACAGTTCAGGGCATATCCTCATTATTGATGACGAAGCCTCGCTGCGGCAAAGCCTTGCGCGCATTCTGCAAGGAGCGGGCTTTGAAGTGACCACCGCCGAAAA
Source organism: Anaerolinea thermophila (assembly GCA_022729775.1). GTDB lineage: Bacteria > Chloroflexota > Anaerolineae > Anaerolineales > Villigracilaceae > Villigracilis. Next base: position 9,533 of record DZBA01000017.1, read on the forward strand.
CAGCGAGCAGGCATTTGCCTACATTCATTCAACCCGTTTTGATTTGGTATTTATGGATCTGCGGATGCCGGGCATTCCGGGTTTGGAGGCGCTCAAAACAATTCACGCGAGTTACCCCGCGCTGCCGGTGGTGTTGTTCACCGCGCAGCCGGATGTAAACTCCGCAGTGGAAGCGCTGCGAAACGGGGCAACCGATTACCTGCTCAAACCGCTCAAACCGCAGGCAATCATCGAGCGCGCGCAGGGCATCATCGCCAGCCAGCAAAAGGAAAAGCGCAAGCAGGAAATCATGGGGCAAATCGAGACGCTGCAAGCGGAGTTAAAAAGTTTGAACGGCGGGGGGACAGGTCCCTTGCCGCCGCTCAACATCAATTCAAATCGTTTTTTGAAACGCGGCGCGCTGGCGTTGGATACGCACAAACGCTGCCTGATCATCAACGAAAGAACCATCAACATCCCGCCCACGTCTTTCGATTACCTGCTCGTTTTGGCGCGTCATTCTCCCAAAGTGGTCGGATATCAAACGCTGGTTGCCGAGGCGCAGGGGTATCAAGCCGACACGCACGAAGCGCAGGAACTTTCCAAGTGGCACATTCACCAACTGCGGCAAGCCATCGAAGAAGACACGCACAATCCCTCTTTTTTGATCAACGTGCGCGGAATGGGATACCGTCTCGTCGCGGATTAGTCCATCATCATCCGCGCGGCTTTACGCCCAATCTCGACGGCGAAATTTGTGCCGCGATCCCAAGGGTAAACCTGGCTCATCGAAGCAAAGTATAAGCCTGCGATGGGCGTTTGAATTGCGGGGATATTGCGCGAATGATTCACCAGCGGAACAGGCTGCGCGTAATGGGTTTTATGCACCCAAATTTTATTGATCCACTCGCGTTTGAATTCGGGATTGAATTTTTGGAACGCGGGAATGAAACGCGCCAGCAATTCTTCATCGCTCATCGAAAAATATTCATGTCCCAATTCGAGATAATCGCCCGCGTAGATGATATGCTCGCCGCCGAAATTATCCTTTGAAACATAATTGGTATGCTCCACCAACGCAAGGAAGGGATAGCCCTCTTCCTTTGGCACGTTGAACCAGTAATAGCCTTCTTTGGAAAGTTGCTGTTTGAGCGAGAGCGTCATCACCACCGCGCCCATAGACTTTAATTCGAGCAAACCTTTCAAATAAGATTCGGGCAGGTCGGGGCATAACTTTGCCATGAGGTTTGGCGAAGAGGTGACAAGAACCTTATCGAAAGATTCGCCATCCACGCTTACCATGCCTGAATCACTTTTAATGGATTTTACGCTCGCGCCCAGTTTGATATTCACGCCCTGATTTCTTAACTGCTCTGCGAATAAATCTGCAAAGTTTTGAAAGCCGCCCTCGAAAGTTCCCAACCGCGTCGTGCGCGCATGCATCCGCGCCCACAGCCACGCCATGTTGACATCCTTATAAAAAGAACCGAACTTGCCGACCAGAAGCGGCTTCCACATTTGCTCATAGACTTGCCTGCCCGCGTATTTAATCATCCACTCTTCCGCGGTGACTTTTTCCAGCGCGCGCCAGTTGTTTGTAATCCGCAGGAATAGACCCACAAATCCAAAGCGGATTTTATTAATGCCAAAGCCAAGACCGGGGAAAAGCAGCGCGTTGAGAATCGAATCGAAGGGGTACCATTTTTGTTTGTGGAACATGACCGTCAGCGGGCGCGGAAAGATGACCTTATCCTCCAGCCCCAGCTCGCGGATGAGTCCCAGCATTTCGCTATCCGATTGAAACCAATGATGATAAAACTTTTCCACCGACCATTTCCAGCCCGGCTCTTTGAACCCGCTCGCAAGTCCGCCTGCAAAATTCGCTGATTCAAAAATGGTGATGTCGTGTCCCGCTTTTCTTAAATCATAAGCGGCAGCCATGCCGCCATATCCAGCCCCAATGATTGCAATTTTCATTTACGCTCCAGAATTTATGTTTTCGTTTCCCGCTCCAATCGTTCAGCGAGAGCCTTAAGTTTACCCCATTCCTGCCGAATGGCATAAATCATGAGCAGGGTTTTCAACCAGCGTAAATTACATTGCGGAGATTGCGCCAACATCTCGAACAGCCGCACCGACTCATCATCGGTCCGCCGCGCTTTGGAATATTCGAGCGCCAATTCTTCAAGGCGCGCGCTATCGAACTGCGGATTTTTTGCGCGGAACTCGCGCAGCTGCGCGCTGACATATTCGACAGCGGTTTCCAATTCTTCGATGATAAAAGGTTTGGTCAGGTACGCCTGCACCCCGATTTCTTCCGCCGCGTTAAGCGTTGCTATATCCCTTTCCGCTGAGATGACAATGCAAGCGGTATCCGGGAACTGCCGCGAGATGTTTTTATAGGCTGTCAAGCCATCCATCTCCGGCATATTAATATCCATGATCACAATATCGGGGCGATATTCTTTCGCCATCTCCACTGCTTGCAGCCCATTCGACGCAATGGCAACCACTTCCACATTGTCCAGCGCGGAAAACATCAAGCGCGTGCTGCGGCGGGTTTCATGAGAATCATCGGCAATCAATACTCGCAATTTTGGGGAGGGGGCTGCATTTTGTGTCATGTTTTTTTCCTACAGAGTAATCAACCTTGATATTACACTCGACAACGCTTGCGAGTATAACCCAAAGCCCCTGCTGGAAAAATTACCCTTCCGTACTAAAACGCCCCGTCGCGTTTACGCGGATTCTTGATTCCCCAACTCACTGCGGATATTTTCGCTCCATTTGATTCCTTCGCGCGCGAGGTAATATGCGCCAAGCAGCGTAATGGGAAGCCAGAGCGCGACATGCAGCGTGAGCGTGTACCCGGCTGCGGTGGCGTGGTCCACGCCGTAAGCGGTTAAGACCGCGATGCCGGGCGCGTCAAAAGTGCCGATGTAACCCGGCGCGGATGGTATCGTCGTCGCAAGGTTGACAATGCCATTCATCAACATCAGCGCGAAAAAAGAAACGCTAAAGTCAAAGGCGTGCATGACAAACCAATATTTTCCCGTTTCCAAAAGCCAGATGATGACGGATGTAAAGAAAACCATCAGCACGTTGAACGGGGAACGCAGCGAAGCAAGCCCGTCGAGGAATTTGTGCATGATGCCATTAATTTTCTCATGCAAGCGTTTGGGAGCAAGACGCTCAATCGTCCATGCGCCAATTTTCGCCGTAACCTGCGGAAACATCGCCGCAAGCAAAAACACAAACAACGCGCCGAGAAATACGCCCGTCCCGACAATCGCCACTTGCTGAATGTTGCCCACAAAGCCGGATGCCCCGGTGAGTTTTGCCAGCTCGGACAAATTGACAAACACAAACGCCAGCATCACCACGCCATCGAAGATTCTTTCCACGATGATGGTCGCCAGCGAAGCGGAGACTGGCACGCCTTCCTTGCGTTTAAGGATGACCGCGCGTAACACTTCGCCCGCGCGCGCGGGATAAATATTATTTCCCATATACCCTATGGTCGTGATGGGAAACATGGTTCGGGTTGGAATTTCTTTAATGGGTTTAAGCAGGTAGTGCCATCTCCACGCCCGCACCCACACGCCGACAAAATACACGCCAATCCCCGGAATCAACCAGAAATAATTTGCTTTTTGAACCGTCCCCCAAAATTCATTGAGTTTAAGTCCGCGTAATGAAAGCCAGATAAATACGACGCTGATAAGTACGCCAAGCCAAAATTGCCAGTTTTTGATTTTCATGGGCGTGATTGTATCCTGTGGTTTTTTACGCCAGCCATCACTTCAACAAATCCTTCAAAATAGAAAAAGGCGAATCGTGATCGTCCTGGTTATGCCCGCAATCGCCCACGTTGAGGTTTTGTCCGCACTCGATGCACAATCCCAGACAATTGGGTTTGCAAATCGGGCTGATGGGAATTTCAAGGATGGCGTACTCGCGCAGGAGATCCGCAAAGTCAATGTGCGCGTCTTCCGGGAGGATGAGACCTGAATCCGTGACGGAACGCGCGTCGAAGGCATAGAGTTCTTCGAACGACCATTCAAGTTGATGGTCGAAATCGGTCAAACAACGGACACATTCGAGGGTGGTCTCTGCCATAAAATCGGCTTTGACAAATAATCCCTGCGGGGTGCGAGAGATGTTGAGGATACCCGAAAAATCGCGCAGCTCAAAATCATCGCTGAGTCTGATTTTGTTAAACTCAAACGGGAAGTCATGATTGCGCCCGATTTCTTCATGGGCGATAAATCCAACATTAATACGAAAGGGTTTCTTTGGGCTAGGCATGGGGTTGAGTTACAAGTTGCAGGTTGAAGGTTAGAAGGTTGGAAGGTTACAGGTTGAATGTAACCAATTTACCAATCTATATTCTTCTATCTACAATATATTTTGCGAGGCTTTCGAGCGCGTCGCGTTCGGGACATTTCTCGCAGGCGTTGAGTCTGGTGAGCGCGCGGTCTACGCACTGTTCCGCTTCGACCATTGCTTTTTGCGCGCAGCTGCTTGCGCGGATATTTTCCACAAGCCGCGTCATATTTTCGGTATGCGTCCAGCCGCCTTGCGGCAGGGATAGCACATCCATATCATCCGGGTTGATTTCGGCATAATAGATTGCAGGCAGGGTGACCAGCCCGTTGAGCAGGTCAGAGCCGAGCGGCTTGCCCACTGCGTTTTGGTCGCCGTTGAAGTCGAGGATGTCATCCACAATTTGGAACGCCATCCCAATCTGATAGCCAAAATCGCGCATGGCTTCCACCATGTCCGCGCTGGCGTCGCTGACCATCGCCGCGCCGCGCGAAGTTAACTCAAAAAGGGAAGCGGTCTTTGCGTAAATACGTTTGTAATAATTCTCGCGGCTGACCAGCCCGCGCGAGGCAAACATCTGCGTCAATTCGCCGTTGACAATGGTGGCAAGCGTTTCAGAAAATAACTTCATCAACGGCAGGTGATCCACTTCGGCGGCGAGGACAGCCGCGCGCGCAAAGAGAAAATCGCCGGTGAGGACAGTCGCGGGCGGCGACCAGCGCGCGTTCAACGTTGCCATGCCGCGCCGCAATAACGCGCCGTCAATCAAATCATCATGGACAAGCGTGGCGGTGTGCAATAATTCAACTGCCGCGCTGAACGTAACGCTTCTTTCGAGCGGCGCGCTCAACATGTTTCCAACGAGCAAGCCAAGAGTCGGGCGGACGCGCTTGCCTCCCGCCGACATTAAATGGTCGAGGGCGGCGCGCAAATCGGAATGAGATTCGTCTGCCTGACTCCTCATTCGTTCTTCAACGAGTTTGATTTCTTCTGTTACGGGTGAAATAAAAGATACTGCGCTCAAATCAGTCTCCCCATGCAAAGAGCCGCGCCGCATTTTGGGCTGTCTGGTCGGCAATCTCCGCAGGGCTTTTGGAATGGATTTCTGCTATTTTATCAGCAATATGCCGAATGTATGCAGGTTCGTTACGTTTACCGCGATGGGGAACAGGCGTGAGAAAGGGCGCGTCGGTTTCTATCAAAATACGGTCAAGCGGCAGCTGCTGGACGACTTCGCGCTTTTTTTCCGCGTTGGGGTATGTGACCGGTCCCGTGATGCCGATGTAAAAATTCAGAGACAGCGCCTGCTGCGCGGTTTCAAGCGTCCCATTGAAGGAGTGTAAAACGCCGGGATTTTCTTTAAGGTTGCCTTGCAAGCTGCTTTGCCACTCGCGCAAAATTTCCAGCAGGTGGGTTGACGCTTCGCCAAACCATGCGTCGTTTTCCTCGCGCATGTGCAGCACAACCGGCTTGTTGACTTCCTTCGCCAGCGCGAGTTGCTCCAGCAATCTTTCGCGCTGAATCGCGCGTTCTTCCGCGTCTTTCACCCAATAATAATCCAGACCAATTTCGCCAATGGCAACAACTTTGGGATGCCGCGCAAGGTCTTTGACTTTTTCAAATGTCCTGGGCGTAAATTCCTTCATGTCGGTTGGATGAAAGCCAACAGCCGCATACACGCGCGGGTTTGACTCAGCCAGATGAACCGCATCCGCGCTGGAGCGGTGATGAAGTCCCGGCACGAGCATTCGCATCACGCCGGCATCCGCCGCGCGCTGCAAGACTTCCGCGCGGTCAACGTTGAATTTATGATAATCGAGATGACAATGGGTATCTGTGAGCTGCATGGGGGTACAGCGCATTATACCGCGTCGAGGCGGGAATATGATGTAAAATCCATCCCATGACTTTGGTCTGGATTTCAATTTCATTCATAGCAGGAATCATCCTCGCCAGCCTGCCATTCTTTTCGGCAACCTTTTGGTTTGGCTTTGCGCTTGCTTTTCTGTTCATCAACCTGCTTTTTTTGCTTCTCGCGCGTCTTTCGGAACTTCCGCGCTTTGAATCCAAATGGGTTCTTAAAGTCTTCCCTGTCCTTCCGCGCTTTTATTTTGCAATTTTCATCTTCTTCTTTGCGGGCATGGCGCGTTATCACTTCGCGCAGCCGGATTTCGATGACCCGTTCTTCATCGGCTTTTACAATGACCGCCAATATGAGGTGCTGGTCACTGGCACGCTGGCAGAGCCGCCCGACATCCGCGACGCGTACATCAACTTGAAAATCAAGGTCGAGGCAGTGGACTCAGGCAGTGGAACGCTGCCCGCAGAAGGAATGATTCTCACGCGGATTTTACCCAACCGCGTTTATGAATACGGTCAGCGCGTGCGCGTGCGCGGATCGTTGAAGTCGCCGCCCGAAAACGAGGAATTCTCCTACCGCAATTACCTTGCGCGGAACGGCGTGCACGCCATCATGTCCAACGCGGAAGTGACCACCCTGCCCGGCAACGGCGGAAACTTTTTCTTTCACGGCGTATATCAGCTCAAAAATAAATTGCTCCAAAATATCTACCGCATCTATCACGACCCGGAAGCGTCCCTGCTTGCGGGCATTTTGCTCGGCGTGGATACGGGACTCACCCGCGAATTGCAAGACGCGTTCAAAAATACCGGCACCGCGCACATCATCGCCATTTCCGGGTTTAATATCGCCATCATTGCATCGCTATTCTTCAACTTTTTCAAATCCTTTGCAGGGGAAAGACTCGGCGCGTTTTTAGCGGCGGCGGGCATTACGCTGTACGCGCTGCTTGTCGGCGCAAACGCAGCCGTATTGCGCGCGGCGGTGATGGGCATCATGTCACTGCTGGCGCGCCAAACAGGGAGAAGGAATTCCGGGCTGAACGGACTTGCCTTTGCTGCCTTGTTTCTGTTATTCATCAACCCGCTTTCCATTTCAGATGTCGGCTTTCAACTTTCCTTTCTCGCCACGCTGGGACTCATCCTTTACGCGGAGCCGTTTTCTGTTTTCACGGCAAACCTGCTTTCCAAAATTTTCAAAAATGATATAAGCGCCTTCTCGCGTTTTATCAATGACAATGTTGTGCTGACCTTCGCCGCGCAACTGACCACCATTCCAATCATGGCATATCACTTCAAACGCATCTCCCTTATTTCGTTCATCGCCAATCCGTTCATTCTGCCCGCGCAGCCCGCAGTGATGATAGCAAGCGGCGCAGCGGCATTCGCCAGTTTGCTGCTCCTCCCCATTGGACAACTTTTCGCATGGTTCGCCGCGCCCTTCGCCATTTACACCATCCGCATCGTGGAATTTTTTGGCAACATTCCGGGCGGAGTCTACGTCTTGAAAGACTCATCCATCTGGGCTGTGATTGTGACCTACGCCGCGCTTTTCTCTGTGACCTTTTTCTGGTCAAGCATCACGGAGTGGGGGCAATCCCAAAAAGACTCTGTGCGCTCCGTCGCGGTCACAACGCTTTTCGGCGCCTTATTTGTTTGCACCATTATGTTATGGCGCGCAACCGCCACCACAGGCGACGGTCAACTGCACATCACCTTTCTCGAAGTGGGTTCCGCAAACGCGGTCTTGATTCAAACTCCCGAAGGGCGCAATGTGCTAATCAACGGCGGCGAGAAGACAGCCCAATTATCAGATGAACTTGGCAGGCGGCTGCCCTATTTCAACAAAGAATTGGACTGGCTCGTCATTGCCTCCACCTACGAAGACGAGCTTGCCGCGCTGCCGCGCATTGTGGAACGTTACCCGCCTAAACAAATTTTATGGAGCGGAAACGCACAGGCTTCATATTCCGCGCAAACGTTGGATAAATATTTTGCCGCGCATGAAATTCCCATCACCCGCGCGGAAGTGGGACAAAGGCTCGCGCTGGGTGATGGCGCGTTCATCGAGGTCAAATCGGCAGGCGGAAAGGGAAGCGCGCTTCTCATCCAATACAAAAATTTCCGCGCGCTGCTTCCCATCGGCTTGAATGTAGACACATATCAATTCCTCGCAGAAAAAGACGCGCTCAAAAAAGTGGATGTCTTCCTGCTGGCAGACTCAGGGTACGCGCCGTCCAATCCGCCCGATGTGATTAAGCGATTAAATCCGCAGCTCGTGGTGTTGAGCGTCGAAGCAGGCGACCCAGACGGTTTGCCGCATGAAGAAGTTTTGGATGCGCTCGAAGGTTATTCGCTGTTACGCACAGACCGCAGCGGTTGGATTTCTGTCATCACCAACGGGGATGAAATGCGCGTGGAAGTGGAACGCGGAAATATTGCGCCAACGCCCACGCCTTAATTTACTCACCAAACTATCATTTTTTATACGGAAGTTTTTATAATATTGGGATGTCTTATCGAGTGACAGTCACATCATAAGTGACTGTCACTCGAATTATAGGAGAGAATCATGACCCAACTTTATAAATCCGTTCCTGTTCGTTCATCTGAAATTACACCAAAGGAAGTTTATTTTTCGCGCCGCGATTTTATCAAAGCCACCGGGCTGCTTGCGGGCAGCATGGCGCTCGCCGCGTGCGCGCCCTCCGCGCAAGAGATCGAAAACGCGAAGCCTGTTCCGACCTCCAACGCAAAAGATGAATTGGGCGACGTCGTGACTACATACGAAGACATCACCAATTACAACAACTATTACGAATTCACAACCGACAAGCAAGGCGTGGCGGGGCTTGCCAAAGATTTCAAAACCACGCCATGGACAGTGGAAGTCGGCGGGCTTGTCTCGAACCCGAAGACATTTGGCATCGAAGATTTGTTGAAACTCTTTCCGCAGGAAGAACGCATTTATCGTTTGCGCTGTGTCGAAGCGTGGAGCATGGTCATCCCGTGGAGCGGGTTTCCGCTGGCGAAGTTGATTGAAATGGTCGCGCCAACTTCAGGCGCAAAATATGTGCGCTTTGAAACCGTCTACCGTCCCGAAGAAATGCCGGGGCAAAAAAGCCCGTTCTATCCCTGGCCCTATCAAGAAGGCTTGCGGCTGGATGAAGCCATGAATGATTTAACGCTGCTTGCCACAGGTTTATACGGCGAGATGAACGTCCCGCAAAACGGCGCGCCGCTTCGACTCGTTGTGCCGTGGAAGTACGGATTCAAGTCCATCAAGTCCATTGTAAAAATCGAACTCACCGCCGATGAACCCGCGACGATGTGGAAATCCATTCAAGGCAATGAATACGGCTTCTACGCAAATGTCAACCCCAACGTGGATCATCCGCGCTGGTCGCAGGCAAGCGAGCGCCGCATCGGAGAGTTAAACCGCCGCCAGACTCTCATGTTCAACGGCTATGGCGAACAGGTTGCAAGTTTGTATGACGGCATGGATTTGAGCGTAAATTATTAGCGCATGAAAAAATACACCCCGCTCCAAATCGCCGTACATCTTTACGCATGGTCAGCCCTCGCGCTGATGATTTTCGATTTCTTCGCGGGTAACCTCTCCCCCAATTTTATTCAAGACCTCGAGCAACGCACGGGACGTCACGCCGCGACGCTGCTGGTTTTATCACTCGCGGCGACGCCCATCAACACGGTCTTCAAATGGAGCGAGCCGCTCAAACGCCGCCGCGCGCTGGGATTGTACGCGCTGATGTACGCGACCCTTCACGTCATCATCTTTGCCGACCTCGATTACGGACTCGCGTGGAATCTCATCCTCGAAACTGTTTTCCAGAAACCGTATATCATCGTCGGCGCAATTAGTTTCCTTTTGCTGATTCCACTGGGGGTGACATCCTTCGACGTGTGGAAAAAACGACTCGGAAAAAATTGGAAACGCCTTCATCAAGTCGTTTACCTCATCGCGCCGCTGGTCATCCTGCATTATGCGTGGAGCAAAAAAGGCGACATCTTCACCCTGCAAGGCGATGTGATTCGTCCCGCGATTTACGGACTCATCATCCTGATATTTTTCGCGCTGCGGATTCCTGCCGCGCGCCGCTTCGCGGCAAACATTTCGGGAAAACTGTCATCTCGATAATTAATTACTCACCTTACGCGCTTTAGGCGTGTCACCCTGAGCGGAGCGAAGGGTCTCCGAGATAATCACAGAGGTTCTTCGCTTTGCTCAGAACGACACTGCGTAAGGTGAGTTAATTA
>DZBA01000018.1 GCA_022729775.1 Anaerolinea thermophila
TGCCCGAATTTGCCACTTGACATAACCTCAAAATGCTTAACTTGTGACTGATGTCGTTATATAATACCCACGGTTGAAAATTGCGCTTTCCGCTCTCTAAAAAAGCGTAATTTTCAACCGAGTGCGCTATAGAATGCCTTATTAAATTCCACTTTTCCTGCGGGTATTTCTTCACAAAACGGAAGCGCCATAAAATATTCCGGCGCGGGTGAGCCTTCGTAAAATAACTGCGGATATGACTTGAATCCAAAGCGTTGATAATATTCCGGGTCGCCCTCCAGCACGCACCCCTTTGCCCCACGTTCGCGGAGCTGCGACAGACCTGCTCGAATCAACATCGTGCCGATTCCTTGCTTTTGAAATTCAGGCGCAACAGATACAGGACCCAGCCCATACCAACCTTGTTCCTCTCCATCAATGGTAACACTTGAAAATGCTACGTGACTGATGACATTTCCTTCCAATTCCGCTACGAGCGAAAGTGAAAGCGCGCACGCTTTGCGCAGCCGCTCGATGATTTGTGCTTCTGTGCCATCACTGTAGGGTTTGCCGGTAAATGCGGCAGTGGTGATATGAGCAATGGCTTCTTTATCGTCAGGGGTTTCTGTGCGAATGATAATATCCATCATGCCCTTATCTTATCATTTTGCGCGATATAACCAAAGGGCGGGATGGCGCTGGATTTCACTTGTTTTGTAAGCCTACTAAACTGTATAATGGGTTTGTAATTTGGAACATCCATTTGACAGTCGCCGCGCAATAAACGAGAAGAACATGCAAACACCAACTTCAACTTACGCAAACGAAGCCGATAAAAAACTATCCGAGTGGCGTGTCAAGGCGCTTAATATCTTCCTGACTACTGCGGCTGTGATTGCTGTTCCGGCAGCTGCAATTCCGATTTCGGGCGCGTTTTACAACCCTAACGAAATACCGGGCGCGATTGCCATTTCGGGGATTTTTCTGGTCATTCTTTCTTTGGCTATCTTTCAAAAAATTGATCCGCGGATACGCGGCTGGGTGTTGATTTCGCTTGGATATTTCACCGCTGTCGTTGACTTTACGCGCATGAGTCTGGCAAGCGACGCGCCCTATTATTTATTGGCAATGCCGCTTCTTGCGTTCATCTTGATTAGTCCGCGCTCTGGATATGTGGCGGGCGGAATCAGCATTTTTATTTATAGCGCGGCGGCAGTCATGGCAGACCGCGGCATGTTCGATCATTTGTTGATCAACCACGATGCCCCTTTTGCCATGCGCTGGTGGGCTGACGCAGGTTTGATTTTCGTCATGCTGGTCGTGACGCTGATGGTCTTGTTCCGCCAATTTTTTCGTTTGCTGAGGAAGACCATCGAAGCCGAGAGTCTGGCTGTGGTGGAATTGGCACAAGCCAATGACTTATTGGAACAAAAGGTCGAGCAGCGCACCGAAAAATTACGCGAGTCTGAACGTCAAATGGCGTTGATAATTGAAGAGTTAAAGCAGGCGCGTGATGCTGCTGACGCCGCCAATAAAGCCAAGTCCACTTTTCTTGCCAGCATGAGTCATGAAATTCGCACGCCGCTTAATGGCATCATCGGTATGACCGGCTTAATGTTGGATACTCCGCTTTCATCTGAACAGCATGAATTCGCCGATACCATTCGTAACAGTGGTGACGCGTTGTTGATGATTATCAATGACATTCTTGATTTCTCCAAAATCGAAGCGGGTAGAATGGAAATGGATCACCATCCTTTTGACTTGCGTGAATGTTTGGAAAGCGCAATGGATTTGCTTGCGCTGCGCGCGAGTGAAAAAGGACTTGAGCTGGGGTTGCTCATCGAGCCGGATGTGCCATCCGCAATTGTGGGCGATGTGACCCGTCTACGCCAGATTATTGTTAACTTGTTGGGGAACGCGGTCAAGTTTACTGAATGTGGTGAAGTTGCCATTGAAGTTGGCTGCGACACGAAATCCGTTTCCGCCTCGGATGTTTGCCTTTTGCATTTCAAGGTGCGCGATACTGGCATTGGTATTCCAGAGAATCGCTTATCTGCGATTTTTGATTCGTTTTCACAAGTGGATGCATCCACCACGCGCAAATACGGCGGCACAGGTCTGGGGCTGACCATTAGCAAACGCCTTTCGGAATTAATGGGCGGCAGGATGTGGGTGGAAAGTGTCGCGGGCAAAGGCTCTACTTTCCACTTTACGATTAAAGCGCCCGCCACAATTTTGGACAAAATCGAAGAACGTTCGTTTGTTCCACAGTTGGATGGAAAACGCCTGATGATTGTAGATGACCATGAAACCAACCGCCGCATTTTGATTCTGCAAGCGGAGAAGTGGAAGATGATTCCCGTCCCATTTTCCAGTCCGCTGGCTGCGTTGGGCGCGATTCAATCGGGCGAACGTTTTGATATTGCCGTGTTGGATATGCACATGCCCGAAATGGATGGCGTGCATCTTGCGCAGGAAATTCGCAAGGTGGAATCAGAACGCTTAAATCCAACGCCGCTTATTATGCTAACATCCCTCGGGTGGCATGACGATACTGACTTGTATCATTTTGCCTCTTTCCTGACAAAACCCGTCAAGCAGTCGAGCTTGTATAACGCGATTGTGAACGCATTGACGCAGGCGCAATCCAAACGCACAAGCCCCGTCGCGGCAACCGGGCATCAATTTGATTCCACCCTCGCGGAACGAATCCCGCTGCGGGTTTTACTTGCAGAAGATAATATGGTCAATCAAAAACTTGGCTTGAAAATTTTGGAGCGTATGGGATATCGTGCTGATGTCGCCGCGAACGGTTTGGAAGTGTTGGAGTCATTGAAGCGCCAGCATTATGACTTGATTCTAATGGATGTGCAGATGCCTGAAATGGACGGATTGGAAGCCACGCAAAAAATCCGCGCGGATTTTTCCGCAGACCGGCAGCCACATATCATCGCCATGACCGCCAACGCCATGCAAGGCGACCGCGAAGCGTGTATCAACGCAGGTATGAATGATTATGTCAGCAAACCCATTCAGGTCAAGGAATTGCAAAGGGCAATCGAAGTGTTGGGTAAATAGCAGGTTGCCACCTGATTTTTTCTCGAGAGAGGGGAGTGTATAAAAAAAACCGACTAGACACTCCCGTTTATTAGTGTGCACGCAAAGGTTGTCACATGGGACTGCAAAATCTCCCGATTTTGCCCCGAAAGTCAGGAGACTTTCGAATCCATCCCTGACATGTTTTGCATGCACACGTTTATTAAGCCGGCGTGGCTTTACGCTGTATCTATGCTATGATTGCGCCAACTTTTAAACAGATTATCATTAAATTAATCACATGCGTATAAAAGCAGACCTAACCCTCCTCCTTGTTTCCATTATCTGGGGCTCGGCATTCGTTGCCCAAAGAGTCGCCGGACAAATGGGAAGCGTGTACTACTTCAACGCCGCGCGCTACTTGATTGCGGCTTTGGCAGTGCTTCCATTTGTCAGCCGTGTTTCCATTTCAAAGATTCCGCGCGAGCAATATAAGTGGATGTTTATCGCGGGCGTTTTGCTCTTTGTCGGCAGCGCCTTGCAGCAAGCGGGCTTGGTATATACGACAGCGGGCAATGCCGGTTTTATCACCGGCTTATACGTGGTGCTGATTCCCATTGCGCTGCTGATTTTTTGGAAGGAGAAGCCGCATTGGCTGTCTATTTTAGCGGTGGGCGTGGCGGGTATCGGCGCGTTTTTTCTTTCCACTGGCGGCGAAAAATTTGAAATCCACGCCTGGGGTGATTTTCTTCAGTTAATTGGCGCATTGTTCTGGACTTTTCACGTCATCCTGCTTGGGAAGTTTGCGTCCAAATTCGAGGCGATGTCTTTTTCGGTGGGGCAGCTCGCTGTGTGTGGAATTTTCAATTTGGGCGTAGGCATTTTTGTCGAACCTCCCATGCCTTTTGATTTACCCTTGATGGGCGCAATTGCGTACACCGCTTTGTTTTCGCTTGGCTTGAGCTATACCCTGCAAATTTGGGCGCAGCGTCACTCACCGCCTGCCGATGCCGCTTTGATTCTCAGCCTCGAATCCGTGTTTGCGGTTTTATCGGGCTGGCTTTTTCTAAATGAAAATCTTGCCGCGCTTCAGATTTTAGGATGTGTGTTGATTTTCGCCGCCGTTCTCCTTTCTCAATTCAAAGAGTGGACGTCGGGACAAATGGACCACGAACATCTCGTAGAGGGAAGGTAATTTTTATGACAGAAGAAAAGTTAGACCTGTCCTTTCATCCGCTCACGCAAAAACTTTGGCGCGATTTTGAAATGCTCTTTGGCGCGCGCGGCGCGTGCGGCGGTTGTTGGTGCATGTATTGGAAACTGCGCGGAAAAGCCTTTGAAGAAGCGGCGGGCAGCGATACGCGTCAAATGCAAAAAGCAATCGTGGACTCGAAGGTCGTGCCGGGATTGCTGGCATACGCGGATGGGTATCCTGTCGGCTGGGTGGCTGTCGAGCCGCGCAGCGCATATCCAAAACTTGCTCATTCGCGCGTACTCAAAGCCGTTGACAATGAAGATGTGTGGTCTATCACCTGTTTTTTTGTAGAAAAGAAACATCGGCGCAAAGGCGTCACGATTGAACTGCTCAAAGCCGCAGTGGAGTATGTCAAATCGCGCGGCGGAAAAATCGTCGAGGGGTATCCCATTGATGTCCATAAGAAGCAACCCGATGCGTTTGTTTACACCGGTACATCTTCCGCGTTCCGTCAGGCGGGCTTTGTCGAAGTGGCGCGCCATGCGCCCACGCGCCCGATTTTTCGATATGTGATTTCATAGCTGATGAAATTTATCCCCCCTTCAAAATCACTGACATCGCGCGATTATTTATTTATCGCGCTGGTGGTGATTATTTTTCTGCTCATTTCTGCCGCGCTGCTTGCCTCAAATCGCGCTCTTAATGGCGGCGGTGACTTTTATGTCCACTGGGAGGGAAGCCGTTCATATCGCATCGAGCGCGTTGACCCATACAGCGGAAATGTCCCCGCGCGTGTTCAACAGTTGGTGTATGGGCGCGCCGCGCGAATTGGCGAAGAACCATATATTTTAGATACGCCTTTTCATCTTTTGTTGTTGTACTTTCCCTTTTCTTTTTTTTCAGACCCCATCACCGCGCGCGCGGTATATACATGGCTTTTGCAGTTGACTTTGATTCCGCTGGCATTGATTAGCCTCTATCTCACAGATTGGGAAGCCCCGCTTATTCTTGCTGCTGCTTTTGTTGCGTTGGTTATGTTAAATTTTTACTCGGCGCAAACCATTTACGAAGCCAGTCCCGTGCTGTTTCTTGGATTGTTGTACGCGGGGATATTGTTTTCCCTGCGCTTTGAACTGGATGAATTCGCGGGCGCGTTGATTGCGCTCTCATTTTATTATTGGGAAGTTGGCGCGCCCTTTCTTTTTTTAATTGCGCTGCGCGTTTACCATGAAAAACGTTCGGGGGTTTTCAACGGTTTTTTGATGTTAAGTTTCATATTGCTTGTCCTTTCTTTTTTCTTATATTCCAATTGGTTCATTCCATTTTTACGGGCGACCACGAACAATCTCCGCGCTGGTTTTGGTTACAACATTCATATCGTCCTTGCGGATATGTTTCCAGCACAGGGAAATTTTCTCGCGTGGACTTTGGTCATCATTCTCTTTATTGCCCTCTCTTACGAATGGAGTATTGCCCGCAGCTCGGACTTTCGCCGGTTTTATTGGGCGTCCTGTCTTTCAATAGCCGCCGCGCCCTTGCTTGGATTCCGCACCGAAATGGAACATCTTTCGGTTTTGGCAATTCCGCTTGCGCTGGTCTTTGCCGTCGTCCATGACCGCTGGAATCGAATCGCAAATTTCCTGACCGCGCTGCTCATGTCTTTTGTGTTTATCATCCCCTGGTCGCTTTCGTTGATTCCCTATCCTCTCGCGCAGGAAGTGACCTTTCTCTTTCTTCCGCTTTTCACTGTCGTCGGTTTATACTGGATTCGCTGGTGGGCGATTCGTCCTCCGCGCATTTGGACTGACCTTGCTCCGCGTCCCTGACCTGTTTTTATACAACCATGTCCCGAACTCACTTTCTCACCCTCTTTTTTCTTGGACTTATCGTCCCCGTCTTGATTGCCCAATTTCAGCCCGCACCGGGTTACTTGGATTCCGATTATTACTTTGCCGGCGGGGTTCAACTGGCGATGGGCAAGGGGTTTACTGAACCGTATTTGTGGAATTATCTCGATGGCTCGACATCGCTTCCGCACCCATCCCATGGCTACTGGCAGCCGCTTGCCTCTATTGTTGCGGCTTTGGGCATGTGGTTGACCGGCAAAACGACTTACGCATCGGGCAGGTTATTTTTCTTTTTGATTGCGGCGCTTGTTCCGCCGGTGACAGCTGCGCTTGCGTTTACCTTTTCAAAGCGGCGCGACCTTGCTTTTACATCCGGCTTGCTTGCTGTTTTCTGCGTATACAACGCGCCTTTTCTCGGCGTGACAGATAATTTTGGACTCTTCATGCTGTTTGGCGGTTTATACTTTCTGACTGTTACCCGACTCATCGAAGACCCAACCCGCGCGCGGAACTGGCTCTTGCTGGGCGTCTTTTCCGGCTTGTTGACGCTCTCCCGCAGTGATGGTCTGCTCTGGCTTGGAGTCACGTTCCTCTTTGTCCTTTCCAGCGCCAACCTTAAACCTTCAACTTTTAACATTAAACCTTCAACCTCCAACCTTACACTTACAACTCGCAACGCCTTTCTATCTTTTCTCGGATTTCTTCTTATTATGTCGCCGTGGTATTGGCGTAACTTCAATATGTATGGTTCTATGATGTCGCCCGGCTCAAGCCTTGCGCTTTGGCTGAATGACTATGACCAGACGTTTACCTATCCGCCTGCGCTGCTGAATGCGCAATCTTTTTTTGCGCTGGGTTGGAGGGAAATCCTCGCGGATAGGTTGTGGGCTTTTGGCGTCAACCTACAAAGTGGATTTGCCGCGCACGGCGGAATTATCTTATTCCCGTTTATTATCGCGGGCATTTTCTATTACTGGAAAGATGCGCGTGTAAAACTTGGCAGCCTTGCATGGCTCATCTTACTCTTTGTCATGTCTTTCGTTTTTCCGTTTGCAGGCGCGCGCGGAGCATTCTTCCATGCCGGGGCAGCCCTTCAACCCTTATGGTGGACTCTTGCTCCGCTGGGGCTTGAAGCCATATTGTTTTCGCTGCAATATCGCAAAATTGGCAACAGTAAAAATCGCGTTGTCTTTCGCGGAATGCTGGTGATGGTCACGATCATTCTGACTGTATATGTAGTGAACTTAAGATTATTCGTTCTTGGTTGGGGCGAAGGTGAAAGTAAATATCCTGCGGTGGAACAGTTCTTGGTGCAGCAAGGGATTCAGCCCACAGATATTGTCATCGTCCGCAATCCGCCGGGCTATTATCTCGAAACGGGAAGGTCGGCGCTTCCCATCCCTTACGGCGGCGCGGATGTCATCCTGCAAGTTGCGCGTCAATTTGGGGCTGATTATCTGGTGTACGAATCGCTTGGTCATGACCCAACGCAGAAAAAAGAACATCTTTTATATTTAGGTGAAGTCAATGGCGCATTCATTTATCAAATCGAACAATAGCAAAATTATCTTTGCCGCGACCTTACTCGTCGCCCTGATTTATTTAGCGCGCAGCCAATCTGTGATGGGACTTGGATTCCCGCTCGATGATTCATGGATTCACCAAACATACGCGCGTAACCTTGCCGAACGCGGCGAATGGTCTTTCCGCGCGGGCATTCCGTCCGCAGGCTCCACATCCCCGCTTTGGTCGGCTTTGCTTGCGCTCGGATTTTTGCTGCGCCTCGCGCCTTATCTTTGGGCATATTTATTAGGCATCGTCACTCTCTTTGCGCTTGCAGCTCTCTCAGAGTGGACAGCCCGTCAAATGGTAACGTCTTATCGCTCGCGCTTCCCGTGGGCCGGAATTTTTATCGCGCTGGAATGGCATTTTGTATGGGCGGCAATGTCCGGCATGGAGACTCTTCTGCACGGTTTGATTCTTACCGCAGTCCTTGTCTTGCTAATCACGAACGCGCGGCGTTATCTCGTGATGGGACTTTTGACCGGTCTCGCGGTTTGGATCCGCCCCGATGGTTTGACCTTGCTCGGTCCCGTGATGCTTGCCATTCTGTTATCCGAAGAAGACACGCACTCCATGTTGACTTCCCTCACACGCTACCTGCTTGGCTTTGGCTCGCTTTTTGTTTTTTATTTATTTTTTAACCTTGCCATTGGCGGCACGCCCATGCCCAACACGTTTTATGCGAAGCAGGCAGAATATGTCCACTGGCAAATGCTTCCCATCACAACGCGCGTTTGGCAAATGTCCCTGCAATTGTTGGTGGGACCCAGCCTTGTACTGTTGCCGGGCATCATCGGGTGGGGAGTCAAATCGGTACGTGAAAAGATGTGGGGGAGTCTCGCCGCGCTCATTTGGGCAGTCGGATACATTGGGCTGTATATCTCGCGTTTGCCGGTCTACCAGCATGGGCGATATATCATGCCAGCCATGCCGATTTTGTTTTTATTTGGCTTGCTCGCCTTTGCGGAATTCGACGCGGGCAGGATGTTCAAACGTTATCATTGGATTGGTCAAGCAGCGTGGCGCGCAAGCATTGGCTTGCTGACGGCTGCGTTTATTTTTCTCGGCGCGAACTCATACGCGCAGGATGTGGCGCTCATCGAAAGCGAGATGGTGGTCACGGCGAAATGGGTCGCGGAAAATATCGCGCAGGATGAAATTATCGCGGCGCACGATATCGGCGCGCTGGGCTATTTCGACAACCATGAGTTGATTGACCTTGCGGGGTTGATTTCTCCCGAAGTCATTCCCTTCATCCGGGATGAGGCGCGGCTCGAAACCTTCCTCGACCAGCGCGGCGCGGGGTATTTAATCGCATTCCCGGACTTTTATCCCCAGTTAACGGAGGGCGCTGAGGTCATTTTTGCCGCTAATGGTACAGCCATTAGTACTTTTAATGAAAAAAGTATGACAATTTATCGTTGGGAAAGCCCTTAATGGGTTAAAATAGAATTGCTTATGAAAACGAAAAACGGGCATGGAAACCAGATTACTTTGTTGGTCGTTGACGATCATCCGCTATTCCGCCAAGGTGTTGTGGACACGTTGTCGCTAGAGGCGGACATGTGCATTGTTGCCCAATCGGCGTCTGGTGATGAGGCGTTGGAGTTGATTCGCGAAAAGAAGCCGGCAGTTGCTTTGATGGATGTGAATTTGCCCGGCGGCATGAATGGACAACAGGTCACGCATCAAGTATCGCGCGAAAAAATCCCCACGCGGATTATTCTCATGACCGGCTATGATGATATTGAGCAGGCTGTCCACGCTGCGCTTGCGGGGGCGCATGGTTATTGCTCAAAGGATATTCAACCGCAAAACCTTGCGGGCATTGTCCGTGAAGTGGCTGGCGGCAGGTTCTTTTTCAACAATCATTTTCTAAGCCACCACGAACTTGAACTTTGGGTTGAGAATAATATGGAAGGCGTGCGCCGTTCTTACAGCGAACCTGGCGCTCCATATCACCCGCTTTCAGACCGTGAAATGGAAGTGTTGGCTTGCGTGGTGCGCGGCATGAGCAACAAAGAAATAGCAACGTTGTTAAACATCAGTCACCAGACGGTGAAAAATCATGTCACCTCTATTTTAAGAAAATTCGGCGTGGAAGACCGCACACAGGCAGTTGTCTTTGCTCTTAAGCGGGGCTGGGTAACGCTAAAAGATTTGAACATCCGAACTCAGGAGTAAATACTATGGCTAATGGCGAAATGATTGACTATAAATCTGAACTTGAAGAAACCCGTCGCTCTTTGCGTGAAGTGACTTTAATGATGGAGCAAAGCCAGGGCGAGCTTGCTAAAATCACCCAGCGCAACACGGCGATTAATACCCATCTTCAACAGATTCAAAAACAAGGCTCGCTGGAAGAAATCAAGATGGCGTATGACTCCGCGCTGGATGTGCAGCAGCGGCTTTTCGTCATGCGCGGACAGCTCGAAAAACTTCAAAACGATAAAAGTCATTTCGAAAAATATATGGCTGTTTTAGAGAGCGCCGCAGCTGCTCCGGTTGAATCTTCAGATTTGGACGCGCCCGCGCCGGCGGCTAAAAATCAAATGGCAAGTATCGAGATGATAGTCAACGCGCAGGAAGCGGAACGTCAGCGCCTGTCACGTCAAATGCATGATGGTCCCGCGCAGGCGCTTTCTAATTTCATCTTGCAAACTGAAATTGCCATGCGCCTGTTGGATGTGGATGTCACACAGGCAAAAGATGAGTTAGGTAATTTGAAATCTGCCGCGATGAGCACCTTCCAAAAAGTGCGCAATTTTATCTTTGAACTGCGTCCGATGATGCTGGATGATTTGGGTTTGGCGCCGACCTTGCGTAAATACACTGAGGCATTCAAGGAACAATCCGGGCTGGAAGTTAACCTGACGATCACGGGGAATGAGCGGCGTCTTGAATCTTACCTGGAGGTGATGATTTTCCGCGCAGTGCAGGAATTGTTGGGCAATATTGCCCGTCACAGTCAGGCTACAACTGTTAAAGTGCAAATTGATTTGGGAAGTGAAATGATCCGCGTAAGTGTTGGCGATAACGGTAAAGGCTTCGACCCGGAGATTGTCAAAGACTCAAATAATCTAGGTCTTAAACTTATTCGTGAGCGCGCAGAAATGCTCGGCGGTTCTTTTGAGATAGATAGTTCCACTGGCTCTGGCGCTCGAATATCATTTAGCGTGCCTGTCAAGTCTTGATGTTATTATTTTTCATCTTTCATCCAAAGTCAGCCGAAGGAAACCTTATCTGTTTTTCATTACCACGTTAGGTTGACTTTTTGAAATCTCACGAGAAAGGAGGTGAGATGTTATGTTGTTTGCACCGCGCGAAAAGGGGCAAGGGCTGGTTGAGTATGCGTTGATTTTGGTTTTGGTTGTTCTTGTTGTTATTGCGGTACTGGTAGCCCTTGGTCCTATGATAGGAAACGTGTTCAGCGAGATTAATTCAAGCTTGGCTGGCTTGTAACATATCTTGCGTCGTAGACAGGACTCCTGCTTTCAGGCAAGAGTCCTGTATTAGAAACGCGCGCCTGTAGTTGTCATTATGTTTTTATCATTTTTCTTGTATAATCAATGTGCTATAAAATACAGATCGTATTTAGATAGTTAAGATAGGAGAAACTTATGCGTCGCGGACGAACTTTGATATTTGTAGTGATATTTGTTGTAATCCTGTTGGCTGTGGGCGTCTTTGCGTTTACACGGTTATTGCCTTCACTTGGCAATTCTTCCGCAAACAATCAGCAAGTCCTTGTTGAAGTTTACATCGCCAAGCAGCCCATTCCGCAGGGAACAACAATTAC
This sequence comes from Anaerolinea thermophila, assembly GCA_022729775.1. Classification (GTDB taxonomy): domain Bacteria; phylum Chloroflexota; class Anaerolineae; order Anaerolineales; family Villigracilaceae; genus Villigracilis. The sequence continues at coordinate 11,423 of DZBA01000018.1, forward strand.
CCCCGAAGTGCTTGGGACGATGAAACTGCCCCAGGAAAATGTAATTGCCGTTATGTTTACAGCAAGCGAAAAGGGGACGTTGGTGAACAAGATTGCGAAAATGGCAATTGATCAGGGTGTTCCCATTACGGAAGGCATGGTTATTGATTCGACATCTTCGGTGCCGATTACAGGTCCAAAATGGGCTACATCAATTCCGCCCGGCATGACCGCTGTCTCCATCCCCGCTAGCCGTATAGCTTTGGCGGCATATGCTGTTGCTGATGGCGCGCATGTGAATGTCGCGGGTTGTTTCCAATTTGTAGATGTTGACCCGGTCTTCCAGACTCTCCTTCCTAATGAAACAGCGGCTTTGACCAGTACCGGGTTTTTACCCGATACGCTGACCGCTTTGACGCTTAAAGTTTCTGAGACAGAAGAAGCAAAATTTGCGCGACAGGGACGCGTTGAACTCGATCCCTCACTTCAGCAGCCTTACTATCTTGTCCCATCAGAAAGATACCAGCGCCCGCGTCTGGTTTGCCAGATGTTGTTACAAGACGCGGTCGTGTTGAAAGTCGGCAACTTTGGTGAGGCAGCTCCTGTTCAAGGGACACCCGCGCCAAATAACCAACAACAGCAGCCGCCTGCGCGCGATCTTGTCACTTTGATTGTGACCCCGCAAGATGCAGTGACATTAACTTATTTAATTTATGCGGACGCGCAGGTATCATTAACATTGCGCAACCCAAGCGATCAGGCGCGGCAAGCCACTGAAGCAGCGACTTTGCAGTTCCTGCTCAGCCAGTACAATATCCCGGTACCAGCCAAACTTCCATACTCAATGGAAATGAACTTTATTCAGAGAGACAACACTGTCTATGACCTGCGGTTGGATGTAACCGAGGATAACACCCCATCTACTTTGAAGATTGATCGCAAATAAAAATAGGATTGGTTATGGCATCAGATAAAATTCGCGTTCTCATTGTAGATGATGTTGCCGAAACAAGAGAGAACATTCGCAAGCTTTTGCAGTTCGAATCGGATGTGGATGTTGTTGGTACTGCGGGGTCGGGCAAAGAGGGCGTAAAGAGCGCCGTTGAGCTTGACCCGGATGTGATCCTGATGGATATCAACATGCCGGATATGGACGGCATCACCGCGACTGAAATCATCCGTCAGAAGCTTCCGCATGTGCAGGTGGTTATTCTTTCGGTGCAGAACGATCAAAACTACATGCGCCGCGCGATGTTGGCTGGTGCGCGCGATTTTTTGAATAAGCCGCCTATGGGTGATGAGTTGATCTCGGCAGTCCGACGCGCAGGGGATATGGCTCGCGCGGAACGGGCAAAAGGCGCTCAGCAAAAAATGGTGACAGCCTCTGCGGGCGGCTCTGCTATGACGTCTAATTTTGCGCCTGTGCCAAGAGGGAAGATTATTATGGTGTATAGCCCCAAAGGCGGAACGGGCTGTACTACGGTGGCTGTCAATCTGGCTTTGGCGTTGCATAGCGATGATACGCGCACAGTGTTGGTTGATGCGAACCTGCAATTTGGCGATGTGGCGATTTTTGTCAATGTTCAAAGTAAAAATACTATTACAGAACTTGCTCCGCGTATTGATGAATTGGACAATGAACTTCTTGAGGAGATATTGGTCAAGCATGAAACCTCTGGTTTGCGCGTTTTAGCTGCCCCATCAAGCCCCGAAATGGCAGAACAGGTTAATGCAGAGCAATTCGTCAAGATTTTACAATATTTACAACAAGTATATGCTTATGTGGTGGTGGACACTTCTCCTATTTTGACTGATATTATCTTATCTGTCATTGACGTTAGCGATCTCTTGGTTTTGATTACTACGCAGGAAATTCCCGCCATCAAAAGTTCGCGCTTGATTCTTGACTTGTTGACCACCATGCGCATTGGCAAGGAGCGCGTCTTATTCGTTATGAATCGCTATGATAAAGAAAAGCGCATTACCCCTGAACGGGTAAGCGAAAACCTCAAATGTGAGATTTCGACGGTTGTGCCATTTGACGACAAACTTGTCACCAATTCTATTAATCGCGGCGTTCCGTTTATGGTAGACAACAAATCCCAGCTGGTTGGGCGCGGAATTCTGTCGTTGGCAGAGTCAATCAGGGCAAGGCTGGCAACTTTGGAATCTGCGGATGAAATTCCCATTAGACGTTAAGGAGAGATACCATGTCATTGCTTCGGCGGATTGAACAAGGTCAAGGCAGCAGCCCTGCGCCTTCGCCAAAACCATCAGGAGAAGGTCAGGGTGGGCAAGGCTCTTCTGGCGGCGATCGCCTTTCCTCCTTACAGGCGCGGCGCGTTAGCGCTCCTTCTACTACGCCACAGGCGGGCTCGTATTTCGATTTAAAGGTTCGCGTTCAAAATAAATTATTGGCTGAAATTGACCCGTCTATGGACATCTCCAAATCGGACGATGTTCGTCGCACGATTCAAAATTTATTCGAGCAAATTTTAGCGGATGAAAACATCGTTCTTTCGCGCCCTGAACGCGCGCGCCTTTTTGAGCAAATTGCGGCTGAGATTTTAGGTTTTGGTCCTTTGCAACCCCTGCTCGAAGATGACTCTATCACTGAAGTCATGGTAAATGGACCGAAGAATATATACATTGAACGTAAAGGTAAACTCCACCGCGTTCCTATTACATTTGAAAATAACGACCATGTGATGCGCGTCATTGAGCGTATCGTTGCACCTTTGGGACGTCGTATTGATGAATCCAGCCCGTATGTGGATGCGCGTCTTCCTGACGGTTCCCGCGTGAATGCGGTCATTCCTCCTATTTCACTGGTTGGACCGGTTTTAACAATTCGTAAATTTTCCAAAAACCCAATTTCTATTGACCAGTTGATTCAATTTGGCTCAATCACAGCCGAGGCTGTGCAATTCTTGAAGGCTTGCGTGGAAGCTCGTTTGAATATTGTCGTTTCCGGCGGTACAGGTTCCGGGAAAACAACTTTGTTGAACGTGCTTTCTGGTTTTATTCCCGATGATGAGCGCATCATCACAATTGAAAACGCAGCTGAATTGCAACTGCGGCAGGAGCATGTTGTCACGCTGGAATCTCGTCCGCCCAATATTGAAGGACGCGGCGAAGTGACGATCCGTGACCTTGTAATGAACTCCCTTCGTATGCGTCCTGAAAGAATTATCGTAGGGGAGTGCCGCGGCGGTGAAACGCTCGACATGTTACAGGCGATGAACACAGGTCACGATGGTTCTATGACGACTGCCCACGCAAATACTCCGCGTGATGCCATCTCTCGTATTGAGACAATGTGTCTGATGGCAGGCTTGGATTTGCCCGTTCGCGCCATTCGTGAGCAAATTGCAGGCGCGGTGGATGTCATCTGTCAGCAGGAACGTATGCGTGATGGCTCCCGTAAAGTGACGACAATTACTGAGGTCAGCGGTATGGAAGGCGACGTGATTACCATGACCGACATCTTTGTCTTCGAGCAAACCGGCGTGGAAGAAGGTAGAATTGTCGGGCGTACACGTCCGACTGGTCTACGCCCCAAATTTATGGACAAGATTGAGGCAGCAGGTATTCATCTGCCACCCTCCATTTTTGGTATTGGTGAACGTCGTCGCTATTAGAATTGCAGAGAATCAACTATGACTCCTACCACTTGGATTTTTGTTGGCGTTGGCGTGATATTAGTCGCTATTGTGATTGGTGTCATTATTGCGTCCAACAGGGAACGCGCGATTGTCGAACAGCGTCTGGGACAATACCTGGATGATGGCAAGTCAAAACAGGCAGAAGCTCAGGATCGCGCCATGGATTGGGTCTCAAAGAAGGTCGAAAAGACCTCCTTTGGCGACAAAATGGCGCGTAACCTAGCCCGCGCAGATTTGAAATTCAAGGTCGGCGAATACTTTGCGTTGATTTTCATCGCCATGTTCGCGCTTGGCGCTTTTGCTTGGTTTGTCGGTAACCGTCATTGGATTTCTGGTTTGCTTGGCGCTGCGGCTGGCGGTTTTGCGCCTGGCATGTATGTGAAATTCATGCAGGGACAGCGGCTGCGAAAATTTCAAGACCAGCTGCCCGATATGCTCAACTTGATGGTGAACGGTCTGCGCGCGGGTTATTCCACCATGCAGGCGATTGAAGCGGTCAGCAAGGAATTGCCGCCGCCAATTTGCGATGAGTTTCGCCGCGTTGTTCAGGAAATGCAAATCGGTATACCCATGGAAACCGCGTTGGACAATTTACTGCGCCGTATTCCCAGCCCTGACCTTGACTTTGTGGTAACGGCTGTCAACGTGCAGCGCGAAGTCGGCGGTAATCTATCGGAAATTTTAGATAGCATCTCGTTTACCATCCGCGAGCGCATCCGCATCAAAGGCGAAGTGCGCGTGTTGACTTCACAGGTGCGCGCCTCTGGCGCAGTTCTTTCTCTTATTCCCATTGGTCTCGCCTGTCTTTTGTGGTTCATCAGCCCCACATATATCGTTCACATGACCGATGGCGGTCCGATATGTACTACAATCATTGTTGTTGTAATTCTTGGAATGATTGCCATTAGTTACTTTATCATGCAGAAAATTGCCGATATCGAGGTGTAGGATGACTTATATAATCATTACCCTTGTTGTGGTCGTAGTTTTGGGCGCTGCTGTGTTTTTTGGCTTGCGCTATGCTCGCAACGACGCTGAAAGTGACATAGACCCCGTGATGGCGCGTCTCGCCGAAGCCAGTCAGCGCGGCGAGCAAGTCTCCCTTGAAGAAGCGGAATTGCAGATGCCCTTCTCTGAGCGCGTAATTGTCCCAATTATCAAAAAGATTGGCGAGATTTCCACGCGCTTTACTCCCCAAAAAGTTTTACAAGAAACAACGAGAAAATTGGAATTGGCTGGCAATCCTGGGCGCATTGATGCCGCAACTTTTCTTGCCATGCGTTTCGTCATTGCCGCTGTGTTTGGCGGCTTCCTTTTATTCATCTCGCTTTTTTCGAACAACAACTGGTCGGTTGGGAGAATTTTCCTCACTGTAATTGGATTTACCGCGCTGGGCTTTTTCTTTCCGCAACTGTGGGTGCAGGGAAGAATTAACGCGCGGCAACTGGAAGTGCGCAAGGCGATGCCAGACGCGCTTGACCTGTTGACCATCTGCGTGGAAGCGGGGCTTGGCTTTGACGCGGCGATGTCCAAAGTCAGCGAGAAATGGGAAAACGAACTCTCCATCATGTTTGGGCGTTGCATCCGGGAAATCCAGCTGGGCAAGCCGCAGCGCGAAGCATTGCGCGATATGGCTGACCGCATTGGGCTTGCGGAGTTGACCAGTTTCGTCGCGGCTGTAATTCAAAGTCAAAGTTTGGGTGTGAGCATGGCGAAAGTGCTGCGCATCCAGTCTGACCAAATGCGCATGAAGCGCCGCCAATACGCGGAAGAATTGGCGCATCAAGCCCCAGTTAAAATGATTATCCCAATGACATTTTTAACCTTCCCGACCATTATGCTTATCTTGACCATTCCCGCTGGTTTTCAGGTGGCGGGCGCGTTCAAGTAACAATCAAAACGCAAATTCTTCTTTAACATTTTAGCCTGCCTTGACCTTCCGAAGTGAGGCGGAACTTGTCTCATATACCTTTGTCGCATACATTCCGAAAATCCTTTCAGGTTTTTGTAGACCTGCTTTTTCCGCCTGTGTGCGCGGGTTGCGAGAAAAAGGGAGTCAATTGGTGCGCGGACTGTCAGTCACAAATTGGGGTTTTGACTGAGCCGCTTTGTTTGAAGTGCGGTTCGCCGGCAAAAAAAACTGTCCATCAATGTCCGCAGTGCGTAGACAATGCTTATTCTTTTGTTTCGTTGCGCTCATGGGTTGTTTTTGAAGGTCCAACCAGGAGCGCGCTTCATCGTTTGAAATATAAACGGGATTGGCTTTTGGGCGATACGTTTGCCTTTCACCTTTCTGATTTTGTTCGTCAATTGGATTGGCAAGTTGAGATGGTGATCCCCATACCTCTTGGAAGAAAAAGAAGGAAAAAACGCGGCTATAATCAGGTGGAAGTGATTACAGCCCCTCTCGCTGTTTATTTGGATTTACCTCACGCGCCGCGCGCTTTGACGCGCGCGAAAGAAACCCGCACACAGGTGGGGCTTTCGGCAGCGGAACGTCGTGAGAATGTGAAATCTGTGTTTCAAGCAAAGCCGGCTTTTGTGAAAGGGCGCAGCATTTTATTGATGGATGATGTCGCCACCACCGGCGCGACGCTTTCTTCTGCTGCAGATGCTCTGTTGTCTGCGGGAGCGTCGCAAGTTTACGCTTTGACAGTCGCTCGCGCGCTGCCTCATCATGATTTGAGACACGTGTGAGAGTTTGTGTTCGTGAATCAACATCCCAAAAAGGAGGACGTTATGTCCAACAAAGTGGAAGTTCAGACACGTCATATTCGTTTGACCGAAAAAATCGAAGAATACGTGGGTAAGAAGGCAGGAAATCTCGACCATTACCTGCCTGCAATCGAGGAGGTGCGCATCGAACTTTCGCACCATCAAGCTGCGCGTGAAGCAACCGACCGCAACGTCGCGCAGATTACCGTCTACGGTAAGGGCTTTACGCTCCGCACTGAAGAACGCGCCGATGAAGCGCTTGCCGCATTTGACCACGCGCTCGATAACATGCAGCGCCAGATTGAGCGTTACAAAGGGAAGCACCAACACGGGCGTGGTGATGGGCGTTCCGCTGCCGAAGTTGTCGAAGATATTATTGACGATGAAACCGGCGAGCGTTCCCCGTTGGTGGCGCGCAAGAAGAAATTCCCCCTGTATCCCATGACAGAGGATGAAGCTGTCGTCCAGATGCGCAATTTGGGACACGATAACTTCTTTGTATTTTATAATGCGGAGACCAGCAAGATTAATGTGCTGTACCGCAGGCGCAACGGAAGCTACGGTTTGATCGAACCGGAGCTTGGCTAACCCTAAATCAAAGGCAGCCTGGCGGAATGTCAGGCTGCCTTTTTGATTCGGAGCAAAGATGGAATTTGATGATGTACGTGAACGGGATGTGATAGACAGCAGCATTGACGATAAAGCAATCGAAGAGTCGATTACGCAAATATTACGCGCAGTAGGGGAAGACCCCCAGCGTGAGGGGTTGGAATTCACGCCGCGACGCGTGGCGCGCATGTATCATGAATTACTTGGCGGCTATACCGTAAACCCTGACGCTGTTATTAATGGCGCGCTTTTTAATGTGCAATATGATGAAATGGTGCTTGTGCGCGATATTGAATTTTTCAGTTTGTGCGAACATCACATGCTGCCTTTTATCGGGCGCGCGCATGTCGCTTATATCCCTGATGGTAAAGTGATTGGGCTTTCCAAGATTCCGCGCATTGTGGATATGTACGCGCGGCGTTTGCAAGTACAGGAACGCATGACGCGCCAAATCGCGGACTTCCTGCGCGATTTGCTCAAGCCACAGGGAGTCGCCGTAGTGGTGGAGGCAATGCACTTGTGTTCGATGATGCGCGGCGTAAAGAAACACGACGCGCGCATGACCACATCCGCCATGCACGGCGCGTTTCGCGCAAATCTTGCCACACGTGAGGAATTTTTGGCGAACATTTCACGCGGTTCGGCGCCTTTACATATATAACTTGCGGAAAATTATTTTTCGCGTTCGATTTCCACTGCAACAGTCTCTGCCTCTGGCACGGCGCCGGGTTTATCAACACGGATAATGACTTTGGAGACTTTTGGCTCTTGCAGGCACAGAGTCGCAAGGTCGTTTGCCAGCGCTTCGACAGTCATCCGCGCCGCGTTTTCCGCGTGAGCGCGGATTTTTTTTGCCATCTCGCTGTAGTTGACGCAATTCGCAATATCATCGCTTTGGGCTGCGGAACGGGTTTCTGTGAATAGCGTTGCGTTGATGATGATGATGCGTGTAGTGACGCGCTCCCAGTCATGGATGCCAAGAATGCCGCGCACTTTCAAATTTTGGATGATGACCTTGTCCATTTATTTTTCATCCTTCAGGCGCAGTTCAAACAATACGAAACACGCCGCCAGAATAACCCATGCGATAACTTGTGATAGATTGATTCCGTTGAATATCAAAGTGGCATCCGCGCGGAAAGTTTGGATGATGATTTGCGCGAAGGTGGTCAGCGCGCTAAAGAGCAGGAAGAGAATTCCGGGGCGCAGGTTTGGCTTTGCGCGCCAGATCAAAATCAAGGTTAAGAGCGAAGCGAGCGTTTCGTAAATCTGAGTCGGGTGGCGGGTTGCGTTCCACAGGTCAATCCCAATGGGCAGGCTGGTTCCTTTCCAAACGCTGTTCCCG
>DZBA01000252.1 GCA_022729775.1 Anaerolinea thermophila
CGTATCAATGAGCAGATCATCTTCAAGTCACTGGATCAAGATGACGTGCAAAAGATTCTCGCTCCCATGCTTGCGGAGATTCAAGCCAACCTCGAAAAGCAATATCAGGTCAAATTGGAGATTGACGAAGCCGCTAAAGTCTTCATCGCGCAGGAAGGCTACGATCCCAAATACGGCGCGCGCGAGTTGCGAAGAGTTGTGGAAAGGCTTGTACAAATCCCGCTCAGCGAGTTAATCCTTGCGGGAAAGTTGAAGAAGGCTTCAAAATGGAAGTTGATTCAACAGGGTGATGGAATTGAAATTCTATACTCTGTACCCTGAAATCCTAAAAAGGGGAATTTTGTCACTACTCCTGTTTGCAAGCGCGAAGTAAACTTATCTCGGAAAGGAATCTACCCATGAAACTAGCAATCACAGGCAAAGGCGGAGTTGGCAAGACGACGCTCACCGCATTAATCGCGCAGGCGTACGCGGACAAAGGTCGGCAGGTGTTGGCGGTGGACGCTGACCCAAGCCCGTGTCTCGCGGGCGCGTTGGGATTCCCCGATGATTTGCGCGCGCAGTTACATCCCATTTCAGAGATGGACGCGCTTATCGAGGAGCGCACCGGCGCAAAGCCCGGCACGGTGGGCGGCTTCTTCACCATCAACCCGCGCGTGGATGACATCCCCGAACGGTTCAGCGTCCTGCATCGCGGCGTGAGGCTGCTGGAAATGGGCAGCGTGGAACTGGGCGGCTCTGGCTGCATCTGCCCCGAAGCGGCGATGTTGAAAACGCTCTTCACGCATTTACTCTTCCGAAAAGATGATGTGCTGCTGCTCGATATGTACGCGGGCGTCGAGCATCTTGGGCGCGCCACTGTGGATTTTGTGGACGCGATGATTATCGTTGTCGAACCGACTCGCCGCAGTTTGGGAACCGCCGCGCAAATCAAAAAACTCGCAAACGATATAAAACTCGACAGGCTGTATCTCGTTGGCAACAAAGTGAGAAATGAAGACGAAGCGAAATTCCTCGAAGCCGAAACGCCCGGTCTGCCCGTGCTGGGCTATCTCCCCGCGGATATGAAAGTTCAGGAAGCGGACAGGCTCAACATCCCCGTCTACGACCACGCGCCGGAGTTGAAAGAATCCGCGCGGAAGATTATGGAAAAATTAGAAAACAAAGAAACACGGTAAAATCACGCTGAGGTGAATAATGTCAGAGATAGTTGTTGCACTCGAACAAAAAAGCGCGTTTTATTCAGATCATCTTCAACAGATTCGATTGCTTGCCATGATTCCCCCACACAAACGCGTGCGCGCGATGTTAGACGCGCGCGAACTGGCGGTAGGGTTAATGCGCGGACGTTTACGCAGGAAATACCCTAATCTTTCTGTCAGGGAATTGAATCTAAAAGTTTTAGAGAAACTTGCCCATGGGCGCTGAAAAACAACCCGACCTCAGCTTATTTTTGGAAATCCTCCAAACGCTCGAAAGAATTAACGCGCCATACATGGTGATTGGCGCGTTTGCGGCGACTGTATATGGAATTACCCGCGTAACATACGATATTGACATTATTGTTGATTTGTCTGAGGAACATATTGACGCTCTCGCGGACGCGTACCCCATGCCGCGTTATTACGCAGACCCTGTGATGATTCGTAATTCGATTGAAATGGGGATTATGTTCAACCTAATTGATACGAACCGGGGCGAGAAAGCAGACCTCGTGCCATTAAGCGGCACGCTTGATTATCGCGCAGCGTTTGAAAGGCGTATAAGACAACTGGTTGAAATTCCGGGCGCAGAGCCGTTTGAAATTTGGTGCGCCCGCCCCGAAGATGTTATTCATGGAAAACTCATGGCGTGGAAAGAAGGACGTTCGCGCAAGCATGAGAATGATATTTTTGAAATGCTGGTGCAAAATTTTCTTGACGAGTCTGATGAAGATAAATTTGATGAAGGACAAATTGACAAAATTGCAGAATCTTTAGGAGTGGAAACTTATCAATTTTGGCAGAAGATAAAATCAGACGCAAAAAAAGACGCAACCAGATAAAGGATAATCTTATGACAACAACCATCGCGCTCGCAGGCAAAGGCGGAGTTGGAAAGACCACCATCTCCGGCATGGTGATTAAATATCTCGCGCAGAATCAAACGGGGAGCATTCTCGCCATTGACGCAGACCCTTCGTCCAATTTGAACATGGTCTTGGGACTTGACCTCGAATGGACAGTAGGCGACATCCGCGAGGATATGCTGCAAAAAGTAAAATCATCGCTGACCGAGGGCGGCGCGGCAATGGGCGTCATGCCCGGCGGCGCAAGCAAACGCGAATATCTCGAATATCATATCCGTTCTTCTTTGGCGGAAGGTTCGCGCTTCGACTTAATCGCCATGGGACGCGGCGAAGGCTCGGGCTGTTATTGCGCGGTGAACCATAATTTGCGCGAAGTCGTGGACGGTTTGAGCAAGCACTACGCCTATGTGGTGATTGATAATGAAGCAGGCATGGAACATCTCTCGCGTCACACCACGCGCGACGTGCAGCACCTTCTCATCGTCAGCGACCCAACCCAGCGCGGACTCGTCGCCGCGCAGCGCATCGCGGATATGAGCCGCACGCTCGACATCCGCGTGGAGAATCTTCACCTGATTGTCAATCGCGTCCCGAATGGAATTGTCCCGCCCGCGCTGCAAGCAGAAATTGACAAAGTGAACGCGACTTTTCTTGGCGCAATCCCATCCAATGATGATTTGACCACCTATGAATTTTCTGGCAAGCCGCTGGTAGATTTGGGCGACGAGTCGCCGGTTTATCAAACTGTGGCTGATATGATGAAACGCATCTTAAAGTAATCTGTAACTTTTGTTACGCAATTTCTAACCGCGCTGCAAAATCTCTTTCATTTCTGCAAGTGTCTCGAACACGCGCTCCGCGACTTGAACAGACGTGGAGCCAAGCCCGCAGGCGGGGGCAATCAAACTACGCGACTCGAATTCATCCGCGCGGATATCTACGCCGCGCGTGTTTGCTTTTTCCGCGATGTTTTTGATTCCACCGCGCAGCCGGTCAACAAGCCCTTGCGCGGTCTCATCGAAAATTTGCTCATAATTTGGCACAATGCCCCAGCAGATTTTTCCGCCGCGATCTAAAAATTCGCGCAGTTCGACGGGATAGAGCGCAAGGTTTTCGATAAAGCCATACGCGTCGAGATTTAGAATATCGGCTTTGGTTGCAAGCAAAACGCCCCAATCGGTGTTGGCGCAGCAATGCACGCCAGAGACCGCGCCTTCAGATTGAATTGCCTCAAAGACTTCATCGAGATATGCAATGACTTGTTCGCGGCTTAAACTGATGAACGCGGAACCAAACGCCGCCATGTATGGCTCATCTAAAAAGGTGATGACGTTTGGGCGCAGCGCCTTGAGTTGGCGAATTTGCCAGCGCGCGTTCATTGCCATATTTTTGACGATTGCATCGGCAAGCATTTCATTGTAGAGACTCGCGCGCAGGTCTTGATCGGTTACGGTCAGCCCAAACGAAATGGGACCGGTGACTTGTCCCTTTGCCCACTCGCCTCGGGTATTGCGCAGAGTCTCCAGCATGGCGAAAAAGCCATGCGCGTATTCATGCCGCAGCGCGAAATGTTCAAGGTCATCGTTGATGATGGGCGTATAAAAAGATTCGAGCAGCTCGGATAAGTCGCGCGTGGTGTCGAAGTACACCTTCTCTTCGGTTTCGTTTACGCAAAGCGCAGGCAGGGAAGGGGAGTATTGCGCGTACATACTTTCACGAAAAGACCGGCGCGGCAATTGGGGCCAGGCGGGGACATCCAAAAACTTTTGCAGAGAATCCGTCAAACCGTCCGCGCTCAAATGTGGGACGCTGCCAAGATGGGTGGTGAGGAAATTGAATTCGGGCATTACGCAATCTCCTTTTTCAGTATGGCGATGTTATCCGCGACGGGGCGCGCTTTACCGAAAATTGCGCTGCCGGCGACAATCACATTTGCGCCCGCCTCTACAACTTCCTTGATGTTTTCGGATTTGATTCCGCCGTCCACTTCCAGCCATGCTTGGGATTGAATTGCATCCAACATGGTTTTGAGCCGTTTGATTTTGTTTGTACTCGCGGGGATGTAATTTTGTCCGCCAAAGCCGGGGTTAACCGACATAATTAAAACGAGGTCAACGTATGGAAGAATCTCCTCCAGCGTTCCCAGCGGTGTTGCGGGGTTGAGCGTCACGCCTGCCATGCAGCCCGCTTCTTTAATTTGCTGGACGATGCGGTGCAGGTGCGCGAATGTTTCCACATGTACGGTGATCATATCCGCGCCTGCGCGCGCAAAATCAGCGATGTAGTGTTGTGGATTTTCTATCATCAAGTGAACATCCAGCAGCGCGCCGGTTTCTTTTGCCAGCGGTTTCAACGCTTCGACAACCAGCGGACCAAAGGTGAGGTTTGGGACGAAATGCCCGTCCATCACGTCAATATGCAGCCAATCCGCGCCGCCGCTGAGGGCTTCGCGGGCATGGGATTCGAGGCGGGTAAAATCCGCAGCGAGAATGGACGCGGAAAACTTAATCATGATGTGTGAATCCTTGTAGAATTTTTTTAGGATTGTACCCGCATTTGAGATGAATTTCCGCTTTGTGTTTTTCACACCAATAATTCCAAATCTAAAACCTTTGCCACAGATTGACACGGATTGAATCAAAAAAAGTCCGTGAACATCTTTGAAATCAGTGGCGGGTTGTTGGAAAAATTGCAGCCTTAAATTTCTAGACAATCACCTTATGCCGTGATAAACTCACGCGCGTTGTTCAATCCAGCGCGCTCGCAAGAGCGCGCATTTTTCTGCGATATTATGTCATTGCGAGGGCGATGTTCTTTCGCCCGAAGCAATCTCCTTGCGACTTTGGGATTGCTTCGTCGCTTCGCTCCTCGCAATGACGTTATACAATGAGGTTATATGGATATTCTTCTCACTGGTTCTGTTGCATACGATTACTTGATGACCTTCCCCGGT
>DZBA01000253.1 GCA_022729775.1 Anaerolinea thermophila
CCTTTATTTTTTCCGCGCAATCTAATCCTTTGGCTTTATAATGGCGCATCACAACCCTATAGGAGGCAGCATGAGCAAGGAAAATGAAGCCGTTATCTTGAGCGCAGTACGTACAGCAGTGGGAAAATTTCAAGGCGCGTTGAGCAGCGTCCCAGCCGTAAGACTTGGCGCGGCAGCGGTCAAAGCCGCAGTGGAACGCGCAGGTGTTGAGCCAAAAGAAATCGAAGAAGTCATCATGGGCAATGTCGTCACGGCGGGGAACGGTCAAGCGCCGGCAAGGCAAGCCGCAATCTTCGGCGGGCTGCCAAATACAGTTGGCGCAACGACCATCAACAAAGTCTGCGGGTCGGGGCTGAAATCCGCGATGTTTGCCGCGCAAGCCATCCGAGCCGGGGATGCAGACCTTTTTGTCGCGGGCGGGTTCGAGTCTATGAGCCGCGCGCCTTTCCTTGTCAACGGGCGCTTGGGTGAGATGAAGTTCGGCAACCAGACGATGGTTGACGCGCTCTCTTATGATGGCTTGTGGGACCCGTTTGAAAATTGGGGCATGGGCAATTCGGCAGAATTTATCGCGGATGAATACAAAGTCACGCGCGAGGCGATGGACGAGCTCGCGTTCCGCTCACACCAGCGCGCTATCGCGGCGCAGGAGGCGGGCAAGTTCAAGGATGAAATCATCCCTATTGAAATTACCGGCAAGAAAGGCATCACCATCTTCGATACAGACGAAGGTCCGCGCAAGGATACATCGCTCGAATCATTGGCAAAATTAAAACCTGTTTTCAAAAAAGATGGAAAAGTCACCGCGGGCAACGCCTCCTCGATGAATGATGGCGCGGCGGCAGTTGTGATTTCTTCACGCGCGTATGCTGAAAAAAATAATCACAAACCTTTGGCGCGGATTGTGGGCTACGGTCACGCGGCTGTCGAGCCAAAATATTTATTCGCCGCGCCGGGCTATGCGATTCCTAAAATATTGAAGAAAATCGGCTGGACGCTTGCCGACGTGGATTTGATTGAACTCAACGAAGCCTTCGCGGCGCAAGTCCTTGCAGATGCGGCAATGCTCGCGGATCAAGGCTGGGATTGGGAGAAGGTCAACGTCAACGGCGGCGGAATTTCCATCGGGCATCCGCTTGGGGCAAGCGGCGCGCGCGTATTGACCACGCTCATTTATGCATTAAAAGATCGCGGGCTGAAACGCGGAATCACGTCGCTTTGCTTGGGCGGCGGTGAAGCGGTGGCAATGGCGGTGGAGTTGGAGTAGTCAAGTCGTCGCGTGGTCGAGTAGTCAAGTGGTCGCATGGTCGAGTAGTCGAATGGTCATGTGGTCAGTCAAGTTGTCGAGTAGTTGGTAGATAAAGAGGACAAAATGAAAATCGAACGTTTTGAAGATATTCGCGCATGGCAACAAGCGCGGGAATTAACAAATCTTGTCTACGATTTGACCACAGGCGAAAAATTTTCAAAAGATTTTCGCTTGCGCGACCAGATTCAAGGCGCGGCAGGTTCGATTATGCACAATATCGCGGAAGGATTCGATGACGGCTCAGATGCTGAGTTCATTCACTTTTTGAAATATTCGCGGCGTTCCGCCAGCGAAGTGCAATCTGAAATCTACCTTGCATTGGATCGAAAATATGTCAGCGCGGAAGACTTTCAAAAAGTTTACGATTTGGCAACAACTACAAAGAAATCCATTAATGCTTTTATTGCCTATTTGCGAAAATCCAAACGCTAATCTTGACGACTACTCGACTATCAAACTATCAGACCACTCAACTATCTGACTACCAGACTATCAGACAAGGAGACCAAATGACTATTAAACATATTTTCGTTATTGGCGCGGGAACAATGGGCAACGGCATTGCGCAGGTTGCGGCAACATCGGGTTATCAAGTCACGTGCATGGATGTAATGCCAGCCGCGTTGGAAAAAGCAAAGGCGAGCATTGCCAAATCCACCGCAAAACTTTTGGAAAAGGGAAACATCAGCGCGGAGCAAAAAGCCTCAGCGGATAAAATCAACTTCGTCAGCGATATGTCCACCATGAAAGACGCGGATTTGGTCATCGAAGCCGCGACAGAAAACCCTGAACTGAAATTCAAGATTTTCAAAGACATGGACGCCAACGCGCGCGAAGGCGTCATCCTCGCTTCGAACACGTCTTCGATTTCGATTACAAAAATTGCGGCAGTCACCAAACGCCCCGACAAAGTAATTGGAATGCACTTCATGAACCCCGTTCCGCTGATGAAATTGGTGGAAATCATTCGCGGACTTGCCACCACCGACGAGACCACAAAAACCATTGTGGAGCTTTGCAAGGTCATGGGTAAGGAACCCGTAGAAGCAAACGACTCGCCGGGCTTTATCTCCAACCGAATTTTATGCCCGATGATCAACGAAGCGGTCTTTGCCTTACAGGAAAATGTCGGCACGCCAGAAGCGATTGACCAGGTGATGAAACTCGGCATGAACCACCCCATGGGACCTCTCACCCTCGCGGATTTAATTGGCTTGGACGTGGTGCTGTTTGTGATGGAAGTCTTGCAGCGCGATTTGGGCGAAGACAAATACCGCCCCGCGTATTTGCTGCGCAAGATGGTGGACGCCGGGTACCTGGGAAGAAAAACCGGGCGCGGGTTTTATCAATATTAAGTCGTAACTGTTCAGGGATGTCATTTGGGTGTGTTTCAAATGAGTTGAGAGAAATCGGTGTAGCATGATTCGTGCTCCGTTTTGAGCGCTTACGCAACACGCTACACGTACTACGTGACGGAATTCAACTGAAATAAAACGCACCCATTTCATTTCGACGAGTGGAGCGAGGATGCGATGGGAAAAGATTTCTCGTTTCACTCGAAATGACAATTTCAAAAGTTATTAAACAGTCTCTCACTATTTCTTGAATGTGACACTGACCTGCAAACCAGACGCGGATAGATTCCGCGCTTCGATACTTCCGCCCTGCGCTTCGACCAGTTGCTTTGTAATCGCCAGACCCAATCCCGTTCCGCCCGTGTGGCGCGAGCGGGATTTTTCCTTGCGCCAGAATCTGTCGAAGATGAAGGGCAGGTCTTCTTCGGGAAGTCCCGCACCATTATCGTTGACCGAAAGAAGCGCCGCGTTAACGTCAGAAGAAACGTCAATCCAAATCCTGCCATTTTCGGGGACATAACGAAGCGCGTTATTGACCAAATTCGCAATGACCTGCTCCGCGCGCTGCGCATCCGCGTGGATTGTGAGATTTTCAGATAAACGATTGAGCGACAACGAAATATCTTTTTCCTTTGCTTCGGCTTGGAAGAGGTCAATCACATGCTGCGCGAGGTTTCCCAAATCCACAGGCTTGGACTCGAAATGCAGCTGGCGCGATTCCGCGAGGGTGAGCAGGCGCAGGTCGTCCACCAGCCTTTGCATGAGATACGTCTGCTCCAACGCGGTGGAAACGGGCAACCCGTTGTCGGGATATACGCCATCCACAATTCCTTCCAACCTTCCACGAATGACAGAAAGCGGCGTGCGTAACTCATGCGCGATGTCCGCCAGCATGTCGCGGCGTTCCTTGTCGTTGCGCTCCAGCGAAGCAGCCATTTCATTGAAGCTTTCCGAAAGGCTGCGTAAATCCTGCGGACCTTCGGTTTGGATGCGCGTGTTGAGTTTGCCATCCGCGACGGCGCGCGCGGCGTAGATGACATCCGCGAGCGGGTTGACATATCGGCGCATGAGCAGCCCCGCTACCAACCCCATAAAGACTGCCAGAAATGCCGAGACGATTCCCACCGGCGTGAGAATGCTCAACGTGAACGTCAACTTGCCCGCAAAAGACATATCCGTCACGACAAAGAAACCAATGATTTGATTATTTACCGTCAGGGTAAAAGCCGCATCATTGCTTGTGATTTCATAACGCGAACCAACCAACGGAGTCGCGCTGGAACCCCGGTCAAGAATTACGCGCATATCTTTATCGAGCAGCATTGACCTTTCAGCCGAGACGGGCTTCTCAAAGATGAGGGTATCTTCCACGCCCTGCCAACTGCCGCGCCCAATATAATAGCCTTCCAACTCGCTGACCAGCGGGAAGCGCATTTTCGCCAGATCGGGATGGTCGGTGAGGATGTATCCCGTCGCGGCAAAGAAAAACATGAATAGAAATAAAACGACAAGCAGGTACGCCCGCAATAAAAGAATCAGCAAACGCCTGCGGATTTCATGCGCGGATGATTTCATTGTGCCTCGCCGCTGAATTTATAGCCCACGCCATGCACGGTGAAAATCAGGTCATCGGGTTCGAGTTTGTGACGCAAGTTGCGGATGTGCGAATCAATCGCGCGTTCATAACTTTCGAAGGCGACCCCATGCGCGGATTGGAGCAACTGCGCGCGCGAGAAGATTCGCCCCGGCTGACTCATCAGCGTTGCCATGATTTCAAATTCGGTGGGCGTGAGTTGAATCGCGCGCTCTCGAATCTCGATTTGATAATGCGCCCTATCCAACGAAACCTCCCCCGCGCGAATCATATCCGCGTTGGAATCTCCACCAGCGCGGCGCAGCACCACTTTGGCGCGGGCAACCAACTCGCGCGGGCTGAACGGTTTGGTGATGTAATCATCCGCGCCGATTTCCAGCCCGATGAGTTTATCCATTTCTTCCACGCGCGCGGTGAGCATGATGATGGGGACATCGCTCTCGCGGCGGATGGCTTTGCAAAAATCGAGTCCGTCCATTTCGGGCATCATCAAATCAAGCACGATCAAGTCGGGCTTTTCGCGCCGCGCAGATTGAAGCCCTGTCGCGCCGTTGTTTGCAGTCGCCACGTCATAGCCAGCAGATTTGAAATAATCGCGGCAGATGTCTACGATTTCGGGTTCGTCGTCAATGAGGAGGATTTTTTTGGGCATGGGAGGATTATAAGAGATTTAGGTGAATAGAGAGTAGTGCGTGGGACACGGTGTGCACGCAAAGGTTGTCACCTGGGACTGCAAAATCTCCCGATTTTGCCTCGA
>DZBA01000254.1 GCA_022729775.1 Anaerolinea thermophila
GCTTTCGTTTTGGATGGCGATGTTTTTAGTGATAAATCATTTACAAGGAAATAAACATGAATAGAAAACCCAATACCTTTCAAAAACTTATTCACCGTTTTTTGATGTTGAAACCCGTTACAAAATTTTTATCGGTTTCGCTCCACCATCTCGATAAAATCTTCATGAAACTGACGAACGGCAAATACACCATTACGGCGCTCGTCGGGTTGCCCGTGATTCAACTTACCACCGTCGGCGCGAAAAGCGGCGAGAAGCGCACCATGCCGCTGGTGAGTCTTTTCGATGGCGATAAAATCGCGCTGATTGCGTCTAATTTCGGCGGGAAGAATAACCCGGGTTGGTACTATAATTTGAAGGCAAATCCCAAATGCGCGGTGGAAGTCAACGGACGCGCGGCGGAATACATCGCCCGTCAAGCCGAAGGCGAAGAGCGCGAGAAATATTGGCGGATGGCAGTCTCCTATTACAAAGGCTATGAGCAGTATAAAATCCGCGCGGCGCATCGCGTCATTCCCGTGATGATTTTGGAGTTGGATAAGAAGGATTCGTAACATGTCCCTTACCCCCTGGAAGATTTTAGAGTCGAGTTATTTACGCCCAAAATTTCGACAGGATAAATGCGAACTGGAAAACGGCAAGATACTCGACGCTGTTGTGCTGGAGTTCCGCACATGGGCAAATGTGCTTGCTATTACCAAAGACCAAAAGGTCGTGCTGGTGCGTCAATATCGTCACGGCACAAAAGAAGTATGCGTTGAATTCCCCGGCGGCATCGTGGAAAAAGACGAAGACCCGCTCGAAGGCGCAAAGCGCGAACTGCTGGAAGAAACAGGATATACCGCCGCGAACATCATCGAAGTCGGCAGGGTATATCCCAACCCCGCGATGCAAAGCAACGAACTGGTTTGCTATCTCGCAACAGGCGCGGAAAAAGTCAGCGCGCAAAACCTGGATGAGGGCGAGGCAATCGAAGTAGACCTAATGCCTTTGGATGAATTGGTCGCGCTTGCCAAAAGTGGAAAATTCCCAAACGCCTTGCAGCTTGCGGTTTTGTTTCACGCGCTTGTTTATATGAATCGCATTGCATAAATTACGCAAATGGGCATCCTCCCAATGAGTAACAGGAGTTAGCATGGAACATATTGTTTACATTGCGTTGGGCAGCAACGTGGGCGATAGGCTGGCAAATCTTAAATCCGCAGTCGCCAACCTTGCGCCGCAAATGATGTTAAAAGCAAAATCGCCGGTGTATGAAACGCCGCCGTGGGGATATGAAGACCAGCATCCGTTTTTGAATCAAGTGGTAAAAGTGGAAACCTACCTTCAGGCGCTTCCACTGCTCAAGCATTTGAAACGGCTGGAAAGAGCGCTGGGGCGCGAAGTAACGTTCAAGAACGGTCCGCGCGTGATTGACCTCGACATCCTGTTCTTTGACGAGCAGGTGTTTACCTCGCCCGAGTTGACGGTTCCACATCCGCGCCTGCATGAGCGCGCCTTTGTGCTTGTTCCGCTGGCGGACATCGCGCCTGATTTTATGCATCCCGTTTTTGATAAAACAATCAAGCATCTCTTGGAAGAGGTAGACCAAAGCGGAATTACAGTGTTTGAATAAACCATTTCGATTTGCTATAATAAACTCGCGTCAGGCATCTGACAAGTTAACGATTTTATTGCCTTAAGGAGATAAACATGGATATTGAAGTCATTCACCGCCCGTCGTATTCGCTCGCGATTGCCAAACTCACGCCCAATGAACGAATCCGCGCAGAAGCCGGCGCGATGGTCAGCATGTCCAGCGATGTCACCATCGAAACCAAAGCCGAGGGCGGCTTACTCAAGTCGCTGGGACGCGCCGTTTTGGGAGGCGAATCTTTCTTCCAGAATTTTTTCGTGGCATCCGCGAAGGGTGGGGAAATCACCCTCGCGCCCGAATTGCCCGGTGACATTGCCGTCATCGAAATGAGCGGCAACAAATTAATGGTGCAATCCGGCTCCTATATGGCTTCTGAATCGAGCATTGAATTAACCGCGAAAGTCAGCGTTAAAGCATTGATGTCTGCCGAAGGCGTTTCTATGTTGGAAGCCACCGGCAGCGGCACGTTGTTGGTCTCGGCGTACGGCGCAATTTTCGAGAAAAATCTTGCCGCAGGCGAAAAATATATTGTGGACACTTCGCATCTTGTTGCCTTCGATGGGACAATGGGCGTTCAGCCCAAACCGATTGGCGGTATAAAATCCACGCTGTTCAGCGGCGAAGGTTTTGTCGTCGAGCTCAGCGGACCCGGCAAGATTTACATCCAAACCCGCTCGCCGCACGCGCTCATCAACTGGATCATCCCACAAATTCCACAACCTTCCAGCAAGAGCTAACCCTCTATAAAGCAGTGACTGTTACTACGCGTGACAGTCACTTTTTGTTATTAATGTTGTTGACAAATGGCATTTCCCATAGTAATATTTGCGCCGCTCTCCAGATTGCCGAGGTAGCTCAGTGGTAGAGCAGGGGACTCATAAGCCCTTGGTCGGGAGTCCAAATCTCCCCCTCGGCACCAAATGAAAGACCACCAAACGGTGGTCTTTTTGTTTTCCAAATCTATCCCCAGCGGACTGCTTCGCAGCGTTCGCAATCCTTTCTATCGCACAGTAACGCCAGTGGGTTATTATGAATTTGTTCAATAACAGTTCGAAGCAAACTTCGCAAATGGACAGCCTGCACAAGCGCATCTCCTACCTTGACCTTGCGCGTGTATTTTTCCACAAAGGGCGCAATGGCGTTAAAGCCCTCTGAGTCGCCGGGAAAGTTGGGACACTCCACAACACGGTCAGGCAGCAAAGCCCAGCGGATGAACTGCATCCGTCCCGCGAGTTTTTCCGCGTAATGAATGCTCGTATTAACGGTGTGGTCTACGCCGAGCAACAGCGCCCAGCCGTCCGATTCTGCCAGCGCGTTGATGGGCGCAAACGGGTCGAAGATGGTCTGCGAGTAGATGATCGAATCCGCGCGGATACCGGCATATGATTGAATCGGATGTGAAGAGCGTTTTGCTTTGGGATGTTTGCGAAGCGTTTCGGCAAGGGTTCCCATCAACTTATCGGCGGGCATATCAGGCTGAAACGCCTCTGCCATTTTGTTAAGGTTGGCTTCACTGCCGTATGTGATGCCATTGCGCGGCGGACCCGCTTCCGGGTTGAGCATGGTCTTATAGGTAAACGCCGGCATAATGACGCCGCGCGTGGAATCAAGCAGCGCGTTAAGCATGGCATCCGCGCCGCCTTCGATAAAACCAAATGCCTTAAGCGAAGCATGGGCGATCACCAGACTTTCCTGCAAGCCGAGAGCAGCCAAACTGTTTTTTAACGTGGTGTGCGTAATCATCATGTGACGTTAATTTCCGCCCCTATTGCCCCTTCCATTCGGCTTTTCGTTTTTCGATAAATGCCTTCATGCCTTCCTTTTGGTCTTCCGTCGAGAACAGCGGATAGAAGTTGCGCTTCTCGGCTTTGAGACCTTCGGTGAGCGTGGTTTCAAACGCGGCGTTGACAGAATCTTTTGCCATGCGGACAGCCATTGGCGCGCGCGCGGCGATCTCTTCCGCAAAGGCAACCGCCGCATCGAGGTAGCCTTCCACCGGCACAACGCGATTCGCCAAGCCAAATTGCAGCGCCTCGGCGGCGGTCAAGGTGCGGTTGTTGATGACCATTTCCATCGCCAGTTGTTTTCCGAGCAGCCGCGCAAGACGCTGCGTGCCGCCTGCGCCGGGGATGATGCCAATGGTAATTTCGGGCTGACCAAACTTCGCGGATTCAGACGCGACAATCATATCGCACGAAAGCGCGAATTCGCATCCGCCGCCCAGCGCCCAGCCGGAGACCGCCGCGATGACCACTTTCTTGATTCCGCGAATGCGATCCCATTTTTCAACGCGCCCCTGCTTGATCATTTCAAACGGGGTGGCGTCTGCCATCTCTTTGATGTCTGCGCCTGCCGCGAATGCTTTCTCGTTGCCGGTGACAATCATCGCGCCGATGTTTTCATCCGCGTCGAAGATTTCCAGCGCGTCGAACAATTCTCCCAGCAGGATGGTGTTGAATGCGTTCATCGCCTGCGGACGGTTGAGTTTAACAATGCCCACGCGCCCGCGGACTTCTGTCAGGATGGATGTGTATGTCATTTTGCCTCCAGATAAAATTTTCATTCAAGCCATAAATGGGTTGAAGTTGGTATCGTGGTCATAATAATCTTCGCCTTCGGCGCGCTTCAATGCGCGGACGACAAGATATGTGAGCGGGGTCATTGCCACTTCCACAGCGACTTTGAAGAGGTAGTTGGCGATGGTCAAGGTGAAGAACAAACTCCAGGGGAATACGCCAAACAAGCTGGCAACCGCTACAAACATCATGGTATCTACCAACTCGCCGATAAGGGTGCTGCCAATGGTACGCATCCACAGCCAGCGTCCGCTGGTCATGATTTTCATTTTTGCAAGTGTAAATGAATTTGTAAACTCGCCCAGCCAAAAACCCGCCAAACTTCCGAACACAATTCCGCCGGTACTCATCCCGCCGAGAATGGATTGATATGCCGCGTCGCCGGCGTATCCCTGCCATGTGACTTCGCCCGGCAGCGCGCTGATTACCCAAAAGACCAACGATGCCAGCGCGAGGGAGAAAAATCCCATCCAGATGACGCGGCGCGAACGTTGATAGCCGTAGACTTCTGTCAGAATATCGCCGAAGACGTAACCAATGGGGAAAAGCAGCGTACCCGCGTCAAACGCCATTGGAATTTGGAAAACGCTGAATCCAAGATCAATAATCTTGGCTGAGGACGCAATGTTGCTAATCAAAAGAACAGCGATGAAAAGTCCGAGGATGAGGTCAAAGTGACGATATGTTTTTGTGTTCATGAAATGCGATTATACAATAAGATTATTGGATGATATTCCCACAAGATACG
>DZBA01000255.1:0-2456 GCA_022729775.1 Anaerolinea thermophila
GCAAGAAAGCGCACCTTTTCAAACTTCACATCCGCGAATACAATCGCAGGTATGAACATACATCCACCTTTTGACGAAGCAGGCAAGACGTATCAAAAAACGCGAATGGCGCATTGGGACGAAGTCGCCAAAAAACGCGATCACTGGAAAGGCGTGGGCGGGTGGTATCACCGCCGCTTGAAAGAGATTTATCAATTCCTTGTTCACCCCGGTCAGCGCGTGTTGGAAATCGGCTGCGGCACGGGAAGTTTACTCGCGCACCTGAACCCATCGCGCGGAGTGGGCGTGGATTATTCCGCCGAGATGGTCGCGCGCGCGCGCAAGCGCCATCCTGAATTCGAATATCACCACATGGACGCGCACGACCTCTCCGCGCTGGATGATAAATTCGACGTGATTATCCTCTCGGATACCGTCAACGACCTATGGGATGTGCAGCGCGCGCTGGAACAAATCAAACGGCTTTGCACGCCGCAGACGCGCGTCATCCTGAATTTTTACAGCCATCTCTGGCAGGTTCCGCTCAACATCGCGCAAGGATTTAACCTCGCCGCGCCGATGATGTACCAAAACTGGCTCACCCCCGAAGACACCGATAACATGCTGCACCTTGCGGGATTCGAAAGCATCCGCCGCTGGCAGGAAGTCTTGTTCCCGCTGCCGCTTGGCGGGTTTGCAAACCGTTATCTTGTGAAGATGTGGCCCTTCAAATCTTTTGCGCTCTCGAACTTTGTCATCGCGCGTCCCGCGCCCCAACCCATGCAGAACAACCCCAGCGTGTCGGTGGTGATTGCCGCGCGCAACGAAGCGGGCAATATCAAATCCATCTTCGAGCGCGTCCCCAAAATGGGCAGCAAGACCGAAATCGTTTTCGTCGAAGGACATTCAAAGGATAACACCTACGAAACCATCGAAAAAGAAATGGCGCTGCATCCCGAAATCCCCAGCCAGCTGCACCGCCAGGGCGGAATTGGCAAAGCCGACGCGATTCGACTCGGCTTCGAAAAAGCCACCTGCGATATTTTGATGATTCTCGACGCGGATTTAACCGTCCCGCCGGAAGACCTGCCGCGCTTCTACGAAGCGATTGTCTCCGGCAAAGGCGAGTTCATCAACGGCGTGCGGCTCGTCTACCCAATGGAAAAAGAAGCCATGCGCACGCTTAACTTCCTCGGCAATAAGTTTTTCAGCCTTGCGTTTTCATGGCTATTGGGACAATCCATCAAAGATACGCTGTGCGGCACAAAGGTCTTACGCAAAAAAGATTATCAGGAAATCGCCGCGAACCGTTCCTACTTTGGTGACTTTGACCCCTTTGGCGATTTTGATTTAATCTTCGGCGCGGCAAAACTCAACCGCCGCATCATTGACCTGCCCGTCCGCTACCGCGAGCGCACCTACGGAGAGACGAACATCTCGCGTTGGCGGCATGGATTTTTACTGCTGCGCATGGTCTCTTTCGCAGCGCGCCGAATCAAGTTTGTATAACAAAACACAACGCCGAGTCTCAAGAGACTCGGCGTTGTTGATTACCGGCAAACTGCATCGTCGAAAATATCAGAAAGATAAAGCCGCGCCTTCTCTCCCTGCCCGACAAGCGCAAACCAAACGCCGCCTTGCGAATCCCTGCCCAAGACGACATCCGCCGCGTGCGGGAAAAAATCCACCGGGTCGGCAATGGGCATCACGACCCGACTGCCCCTGCCGCCGATTATCTCAAAGACCAGCCTGCCTTCATCGGATTTTTTATATCCAAATGAATCGGTAAATGTCTCGCCGTCATCCGCCCAATAATAGCGCGGATATAAAGCCCTGCCCTGAGTCAATTGCAATTGGTTTGCTGAAATCACATCCTCGAAACAAGCCGCGTCCAAGTTGAAGGATGAAGAAGCGACAATCCTGTCATACAGTTCACTCTGGCTTGCCGAAATATATCGGCGCGGAAATATCATCTCCACGCCCCAAAGCGACGCGCCGATTCCAAAAAACAAAACGCCAAATAGCGCGTAGGTTTGCCAGCGGACACTTTGCGAGACAATCACATCCGCGAGTTGGTTCTGCGCGTGCCATTTACTGATGACCTCGCGCCCGCGCTCCAACGCGAAGATGAAGGCGCTCAACAATCCAAAAAGTCCAATCATGTAATAGATGGCAATAGACCAATCCATCGTCAGCATAAACCGTTGACCGGAAAGCAGCGCGATGGATGTCCACAAATTGTAGGCGAGATTCACGCTCAATGGCAAAAATCCCAGCCAGCCGAGGCGCTGCCAGGCAACGGTCACACCCAGCCCAAAAAGGAAAATATAAAACCCAAGCAGCATCATTTGCGGAAGGCGCATGCGCGAATACCAACGCTGCCAAAAACCATCCGCAGGCTGCAAAAGTTCGCCAAAGTTTTTTAATTCATACCGCAGCGGAAAAAGTAAAATATTATTGATGCCGTGATTGATGAA
>DZBA01000255.1:2556-4934 GCA_022729775.1 Anaerolinea thermophila
ACCACAAGCACAAGGACAAAAACACCGAGCGCGGAACTTTTCAGCGCGGGCAAAAAGTAACGGGGACGAGTCAGCAGTGCGAAGAAAATCAAAACCGGAAACGCGACCACGACCTGCGTGCGAATCAACATCCCCACGCCGAGAATTCCGCCTGCTAAAAATCCCAAATAGAGCGGGAAGCCGGATTTTATCCAACGCAACCCAACCCATAAAAATAAAACCAGCGTTATGGCAGTCGGCATTTCCGCGAGGTACAGCTTCGAGTAACTTAAATTTCCCGTCACTGGCGCGGAAAGATTCGAGGTCACATCGCGCAGGATGACAAGCAGCGCGGCGGATATGCCAATGGGTCTGCCAAAGAATTCCTTCCCAAACAAATATAGCAAGACGGGAAAGAACGCCAGCAGCAGGGTTTGAAGGATGACGACGCCCTCATAATTTTGCCCGGCGACAAGGTGCATGAATGTCAACGCGACAATGTAAAGCGGACGCTGCGGAATGGCTTGGTTGCCATAGCCTTCGCCAATCAACACCGTCTGCGCATATTGGTCATAAACCTGCGCGTCGTTGAACGGGTAGATTTCAAAATTCGGCTCGCGCGGCGTTAACGCGGACGAGCTCGGAATCACGGGCTGACTCAACCACAGCAAAACAGTCACAACCCAAATAACAAGGCTGATCCACATGTCGGGATTTTTGATTCGCGCAAGTTTTTGTTCCGCTTCGAGCAGCGCCATTGCAACGCAAAAAATACAGGCAAGCAGGATTTGCCATTCCATCAATGCGACAGCAGGGATGCCCACTGACCAATCGCCTTTATAGCCGGGCTTCACGCCCCAGCCCGTAAGATACACCAGCAAGGCGACCAATCCCAACGCGGATAAAACAACGATGATTTTTTTTACAAACCCTTGAATTTCATTTTTCGATATTTGCAAATTGCGAAACGCAAGAAATAAAACCAACGCGATAATTTCGGCTGAGATAAAGGCAATTAAATTAAGAAATGGATCGAGAAGGCGGACATAGCCGCTGTATGAAAAATTTTCCGCCGCGACAAGCCACACATGCAGGAAGGCGAGAAATATCCGCGCAAAGAGAATTAGCGCCGAAGCGATAAAAATATTATCTTTTACATTTGGGTTTTGGATGAAGGCAAACACCCGCGCGGATTGCTTCCACGCGGAAAGAGTCAGCGCGGCGCAGCAAATCACCCACGCGATGAAAAGAAAAATCATCGCCGCGCGCGTGGGTGAGAATCCCTCCGAAGGCAGGGATGCGAATTGGAGCAAAGCGACCAGCCCATGCAAAGTCCACAATGCAAAAAGGGCTGACCAATTTTTGTTTTTTGAAAAGAACATAAAACTCCGTAAACAATTTGGATTGCAAAATCCCCTGATTTTGCGGCGAAGTCGGGAGACTTTCGAATCCATTCCAGTCCGCGCATCATTATACCCGTCGTGGGTTTATAATTTGCCACATGGACAGTAAGACTCTTCACGTACTTGAATATCACAAAATCCTCGAACAGCTGGCGCGCTATTGCGATTTTTCCGCTTCGGTGGAACTCGCGCGCGCGCTCGAACCGACCTCCTCTTACGAATTGGCAACCGCGCGAATTGCAGAAACAACCGAAGCGCGGAAGTTGCTTTCGATTCAGCACGCGAGCATCGGCGCCGCGCACGACATCCGCCGCGCGGCTGACCTCGCTTCGCGCGGCGGAGTCCTCGACCCCAGCGCGCTGTTGGATGTGAAATCCACGTTGATCTCATGCCGCGAGTTGAAGAAAACCTTCGAGCACAAAAACGATCAATATCCGCGCCTGTCACAGATCGCGCTGGGACTCCCCGACACGTTTGGACTCGTGGACGCGATTTCGCGCATCCTCTCGGAACGCGGCGAAGTATTGGATTCCGCGTCGCCAAAATTGGGCGACATCCGCCGCAGTTTGCGAAGCGCGCAAGACCGCTTGATGAGCAGGCTGCATAAATACGTCACCGATTCCAAAACGGTTACGATGCTGCAAGAGCCAATCATCACCCAGCGCGACGGACGTTATGTGATTCCACTGCGCGCGGAGTTCAAAGGCAAAATCAAATCCATCATCCATGATCAATCCTCGAGCGGCGCGACCCTGTTCATCGAACCGCTGCCTGTTGTCGAAGCGAACAATGAAATCCGCGAGTTGCAACTTGCGGAACGCGACGAAGAAAGGCGCATCCTCGCGGAAGTATCCGCGCAGGTGGGGCAGCACGCGACGGAGTTGAAATACGGCGTGGAGAATCTTGCCGCGCTCGACCTGACCTTTGCGAAAGCGAAATATGCGGAAGAGTTAAAAGCAAGCGAGCCGATGTTGAAAGAGTTACAAGTTACAGGTT
>DZBA01000256.1:0-2314 GCA_022729775.1 Anaerolinea thermophila
CCACCGTTGATGAATTGCTCGCGTGGCTCGAAGCGCACAATCACCCCGCAATGGCAATGGAGCCGATGTTCTAAATTCTCGTTTATATGTTGGAAGGTTGGAAAGTTGGCACGTTCAACCTTCCAACCTTCTAACTTTTTGACATTCAAACATGCCCCTTCTCGTCCGTGACTTAATGACCATCGGAATTCCCACGTGCAAGACTGACACGCTTGCTGTGGATATTGCGCGATTCCTTATCGAACATCACGCGGAAGAGATGGTGGTGATTGGCGATGAAGGTGAAGGCGTGGGAATTGTCGGCTACGAAGAGCTGGTCAATGCTTATGGACGGGAAGATTTGAAAACGCTCAACGCCGAAGACATTATGCGCGAGGGCGTTCCAGAATTACCTTCGGACATCCCGCTCACCGTTGCCGCGCAAATGATGAAGGACAAAAAAATCCGCGTCGCGTATCAGACTCATAACTCCGCGGGCATTGTCTATCCCGCCGCGATGATTTCCTACAGGCACATCATCCGCCACATTGCGGCAAAGGATGAAAGCGAATTAAAAGATTTAGGTTTGGCAGCGGAAAGAAAATCACCGCTGGAGCAGTTCATCGAAAGAAGAGATGAAGCGCGGAAGAAAAACATGGTAAACAGGTAAACACGTCTGCCAACGACTTGTATACCTGTCTACCTGTGTACTTGTATACTTAAATACATTCCACAAGGAGCAAAACCATGCCAATTGACATCCCAAAAGACAAATGGGCAGGAAGCGTTAAGAAAGTCACCATTGGCGCGACAAGCGCGGATGGTGGAACGCGGTCAAAAGCGGTGACCCTGGGAGGGCAGACCGCCATGCCGTATCTCAACTTTGAAGCGCCAACGCCAAACAAACCCGTCGTCGCCATCGAAATTAAATCCACCAAGCCCGATGACTGGTCATCTTTATTGATGGAGACCTGGGGCGACGTGATGAGCGATCCCGCCGCGTGGGCGAAGAAAGCGGAAGAAGCAGGCGCGGATTTAATCGCCCTCACCCTCTCGCTGACCGACACGCCCGAAAGCGCGGTGAAAGTCGTCAAGGATGTGCTGGGCGCAACGGGACTCCCGCTGGTTGTTTGGGGACCTGGTCAAGCAGAAAAGGATAACGACCTGCTTGTCCCCGTCGCCGAAGCGACCAAAGGCGAAAGAATCCTGCTCGGCATTTGCGAAGACAAAAATTATCGCACCATCGTCGCAACCGCCATGGCAAACGGTCATCTCGTTCAGGCGCGCACCGCGATGGACGTGAACCTTGCCAAGCAGTTAAACATCCTCATCACCGACATGGGACTCCCCGCCGACAGAATCGTCATGGACCCAACCACTGGCGCGCTCGGCTATGGAATCGAATACGGCTACTCGGTCATGGAACGTCTGCGCCTCGCCGCGCTGCAAGGCGACGGCATGACGCAGTTCCCCATGCTGGTCACACCTGGCTACGAAACATGGAAGACCAAAGAAGCCAAAGTCGGCGAAGGCGTGCCAGAGGCGTGGGGTGATTGGAAAGCCCGCGCGTTGAACTGGGAAATCTTAACCGCGATGGCGCTGGTCGAATCGGGCGCGGATGTGGTTGTGCTGCGACACCCCGAATCGGTGAAGCAAATCAAAAGCGCGATTGAAGAATTGGTGACTGCGTAAAACGTGTTTCGTGGTTCGTAGGACGTAGTTGTTCCCACGCCCTACGCCCCACTCACCACGTCTCACAAGGAGAAAACATGGCTCTCTCAGGAATTCAAATCTACAAAATGCTCCCGCAGACCAATTGTAAGGAATGCGGTTTTCCCACCTGTCTTGCGTTTGCGATGAAACTCGCCGCCAAGCAGGTTGAACTTTCATCATGCCCGTACGTCAGCGAAGCCTCGAAGAAGCAGTTGGCAGAATCCGCCGCGCCGCCGATTCGTCTCATCACGCTGAAGGCAGGCACGGAAGTCAAAGTCGGCAACGAAGTGGTGATGTATCGCCACGAAAAAACTTTCTACAACAAAACGGGCTTGTTCATTAAAGTCAAAGCCTCTGACCCCGAACTCGCGGCAAAGGTCGCAAAAGCGGACGCGTATAAAGTCAGCTACGTGGGCATGGATTTCACGGTGGACGGATTCGCTGTCGAAGGCGATGGCGACCTCGCTGCCGCGGTGAAGACCGTGCGCGGAGCAACTCAGCGCCCGCTGATTTTGCTCTCCTCCGACGCTACCGCGCTGGATTCCGCGCTGGCGAATTTATCTGGCGAGACAGCATTAATCTACGCCGCTGATTCATCCAACGCGGACGCGCTCGCCGATGT
>DZBA01000256.1:2414-4924 GCA_022729775.1 Anaerolinea thermophila
TCGTCTACGCCGCGCAAGCCATTGCCAAATATGCGGGCTTCGTCGTGCTGGACACCTTCGCGCCCGAATTGATTTACGGTCTGCTGGTGCTGCGCGAGAACATCTACACCGACCCGCAAAAACCGATTCAGGTTTTGCCTGGCGTTTACGAAATCAACTCGCCCAAAACCGAAAGCCCCGTGCTGGTCACGACCAATTTCAGCATTACCTACTTCTCCGTCGCCAACGAAGTGGAAGGTTCGGGCTTGCCCGCGTGGCTGCTTGTCACCGACGCGGAAGGCATGTCCGTGCTGACTGCATGGGCGGCGGGAAAATTCGACGCGGAACGAATCGCGAAGGCGGTCAAAGGTTTCAACATCGCGGAGAAAATCAGCAAGAAGCGCATTGTCCTACCTGGACATGTCGCGGTTCTCTCTGGCGAACTCGAAGCGGAACTGCCCGATTGGGAAGTCCGCGTTGGTCCGCGCGAGGCGGTGGATATTCCCGCGTTTATGAAGACAGCATTGAATTAGAAATACGTATACAGGTAAACAGGTACACAGGTAAAGACGACCGACTTGTGTACTTGTCTACTTGTTTACCTGTCTACCTTTCCCCATGCAACACACCGTCACCTTCACCCACGAAGAAAAAACAGTCACTGTCGAAGTGCCGACAGGGACGATGATTTCCGACGCCGCGACTCTCGCGGGCGTTGAAATTGGTCAGCCCTGCGGCGGACAGGGACGCTGCGGGCGTTGCGCGGTGCAGGTGGTGGCGGGAAATGCGCGGCGCAGAAGCACATTGCGCCTCTCATCCGAAGCAGTGGAACAGGGCTTCGCGCTGGCGTGTCAAACCGTTGTCGAAGGCGACGTCACCATTCACGTCCCGCCGCAGGACAAGATCGAACGCAACCTCACGACAGACCGCGTGGTCGCGGAAGTCACCGTCCCCGATGATTACGATTACGACCAGCATCAAAGCATTCACCGCATTTATCTGGAGTTGACTCCGCCTTCGATGGACGACCAGACCGATGATTGGTCGCGCCTAAAAACCGCGCTGCGGATTCAGGCTGGCATAAATGATGTCATTTGCTCGCTTCACCTTTTGCGAAATCTGGGCAAGACCCTGCGCGAAGGCGAGTGGAACATCACCGTCGTTGTCGAAAGAGATTTGGAATTCCCAGAAAAACCCGTGCGCCTCATCGAAGTCTTTGCGGGTCGCGCGGATGATTACTCCCCGATTTGGGGCTGCGCGGTGGATATCGGCACGACGACGGTTTCGCTTTGGCTGGTGGATTTGGTCAGCGGAAAAGTCCGCGCCCAAGTCGCCGAATATAACGGTCAAATCGCGCGCGGCGAAGATGTCATTTCGAGAATCATCTACGCGGGCAAAGCGGGCGGCGAGGAAGAAATGCGCGGGCGCGTGCTGGATACCATCAACGGGCTGGTGGAAACCGCGTGCAAGCGCGTCAACGCCAAACCCGAAGACGTGATGAAGATGACCATCGCGGGCAACAGCACGATGATTCACCTGCTGCTGGGAATCCCCGCCGCGAGTATTCGCCTCTCGCCGTTCATCACCGCCGTCAACCATCCGCCCGCGCTGGTGGCAAAGGAAGTCGGCATTAACATCCATCACTGTGGAACGGTGGACTGCCTGCCAGGTGTGGCAAGTTACGTCGGCGCGGATATTACCGCGGGCGTGCTTTCATCGGGCTTGGAAACCGCAGAGAACCTCATCCTCTTCATTGATGTCGGCACGAACGGCGAAATCGTTTTGGGCAACCGCGATTGGCTGGTGACGTGCGCCTGTTCTGCGGGTCCTGCATTTGAAGGCGCAGGAGTTGCCAACGGTATGCGCGCGACGCAAGGCGCAATCGAAGAAGTGTGGATCAACAACGAGACTCTCGAACCGACGTACCGCGTTATCGGAAACAGCAAGCCAAAAGGAATCTGCGGCTCTGGGTTGATCTCGCTTTTGTCGGAAGCATTCCTGACAGGCGTGATTGATAAAGCGGGCAACGTGAATCTCATGGCGAAGACAAACCGCGTGCGCGAAGGGAATCACGGCGGCGAGTATGTCCTCGCTTGGGGCGCGGAAACAGACTCAGGAGAAGACATCACCATCACCCGCGTGGATGTGGACAACCTGCTGCGCGCCAAAGCCGCCATCTACGCGGGATTTACCATCCTCGCGGATACCGTCGGCGTCCCATTGGAGACCACCGACCGCGTGCTGGTTGGCGGCTCGTTTGGAAAATACATCAACGTCGAGAAGGCAGTGCAAATTGGGCTGCTCCCCGACATGGACTGGTCGCGTTTTGATTTTCTGGGCAACACCTCGGTCAAAGGCGCGTACGCCGCATTACTCGATTGGCGTATGCGTGACCGCATTACCGAAATCGCAAAACGCATGACCTACATCGAACTTTCCGCGGACAATAGTTTCTACGACGCATTCACGTCCGCATTGTTCCTGCCGCACACGGATATGGAAAAGTTCCCAAGCGTGGCGGAGGCGTTGAA
>DZBA01000257.1 GCA_022729775.1 Anaerolinea thermophila
CATTATAGAGAGTTTGCGGTTGGAAATCAACTTATTTTCACACCCAACCGAGCAGCCTCGCAACTGCGGCGGTGATGAACGTCACCACAAACGCGGTTCCCAATGTGATCACCACGCTCAACGTCGCCCATTTCCATGACTTTGTTTCTTTGTAAATCGTCATGATCGTCGTTGCGCACGGATTATGCAGCAAAGAAAACAACATCAGGTTGACCGCAGTTAATATCGTCCAGCCGTTGCCGTGAACGAGCAGGTCATAAATCGCCGCGTTGGATGAAGGTCCATCAACCATCATGCCCGCGCCCATGTACATCATCATCATGGTTGGGACGACGATCTCATTCGCGGGGATGGCGACAATGTACGCGAGCAGGATCACGCCGTCAAGTCCGAGCAATAAACCAAACGGATTCAGCCAATCCGCGATGACACGCGCAAGATTCGAATCACCTGCGGGGATATTCGCCAGCAGCCAAATCAACGCGCCCGCTGGCGCGGCAGTTTGAATCGCGCGCCAAAGCACGAAGAGGGTGCGGTCAATGATGGATGAATAAAGAATGCGCGCGATGTTGGGTCTGCGATACGGAGGAAGTTCCAACGTAAACGCGGAGGCTTCGCCTTTCAAAACGGTGCGCGAAAGAAGCCATGACATAAAAAATGTGAACACGACGCCGATCAAGACCACACCAACCACAGAAGCGGCAGCGACAACGGACGTCATAAATCCGCTAAAGCCCGCCGCGACAAAAATCGTGGACAGCATGATAAGCGTCGGGAAGCGCCCGTTACATGGGACAAAGTTATTGGTCAGGATGGCGATCAAACGTTCGCGCGGAGAGTCAATCACGCGGGTTGCGACCACGCCCGCGGCGTTGCATCCAAATCCCATTGCCATTGTCAGCGATTGTTTGCCATGCGCGCCCGCCTTTTTATATAACCAGTCGAGGTTGAACGCCACGCGCGGCAAGTATCCCAAATCTTCGAGGAAGGTGAACGCGGGAAAGAAGATCATCATCGGCGGGAGCATGACGCTGACGACCCACGCGAGTCCGCGATACACGCCGTCCCAAAGCAAACCTGTAATCCACCAGGGGATGTTCCACTGGACGAAAAGCGCGCGCGCCCAATCGCCAATGCCGAACAGCACTGTGGCAATCGCGTCCGATACAACATTCGCGCCTGAGACAGTCAGCCAGATTAAGATGGCAAGCAGCCCCAACATGATCGGCAATCCCGTAATGGGTGAAGTGACCAGACGATCCATCTTTTGATCGAAGTCATATTTTTTATCGTTTGTGGTTTTGACTGCGCGTTTGGCAATCGCCTCCGCTTCAAGGTAAAGTGATTTCACAATCTCATCGCGGAAGCCAGTTGATAGGCTGTTGCGTAACGCTTCGGCTTTTGCCAATATATCATTTGGTTGAATAGTTTTCATAAAGGTAATCCAGTGTCATGTGTTTCAGTGTCAAGTTGAACGTTTTTTGAGGGAGGTCTTTAATCCGCCAATGAGGGCTTTGGTTTTTTCGGCTTGTTGATATTGGGCGGTAAAGGTTGATTGATTAATGTAGCCAATATCCAACGCAGCATACAACAGCGATTGAACTTCCACTGCTGAGCGACGCGAATATCCCAAAAAGCGGGCAAATTCAATTTGAGAATCACAATCAAAACCTTCTGCAATATTGGTCATTACAGAAACAGCCGCGCGTTGAATTTGATCGCGAAATCCAAAGTCGCGCACAAAAGCGCCTTCATTTGTAATTTTATAAATCTCTTTGACCAATTTACGCGCTTCCTGCCAACCGATAATATCTTCAAATTTTTTGATAAGAGCCATTGTTATCTCCTTCAGTGTCAAGTTTTCCTATGTTTCGGTGTCACGTGACACTGAGTCACTTGACACTGGAACACCGAATCACTGCCTTCCTTCCACGCTCATCTTTTTGCTAAACTGCACATCGGCGCGTTGTTGACGTGAAACGATGTCGCCCAATTCGCCGCTGGTGATGGCTTTTTGCACGCGCGCGTCACCGTCCAACAAGCGGATGGCGAGCCAGCGCGCGTTGGGAATGCCCGGCGCGAGTTGTTCAATCATCGGGACGAGTTCACTCACTGCTTTTTGAAACTCAGATGTACCAGCCACGCGCTTTGGCTCGACGATGATCTTTCCTTCAATCACCTCAGCAACAGTGGACAAGAGTGCCGCGATACCTTCCCCTGTCCGCGCGGTGATGGGGATTGCAGGCACACCAAGATCGCGCGCGAGGCTGCGCGTGTCCACTTCGATGCCTTTGCGCCGCGCTTCATCCATCAGGTTCACGGCGACCACAACCTTATCCGTGATTTCCATAACCTGCATGGCAAGATTTAAATTACGTTCCAATGCTGTCGCGTCGGTGACGACGATGGTGCAATCCGGCTGACCGAACAGAATAAAATCACGCGCCACTTCTTCGTCCTGGCTTGCGGATAATAATGAATAGGTGCCGGGCAAATCAACCAGTTTATATTTCACACTGTTGAATTGATAGCCGCCTTCCGCGCGCGTGACAGTTTTGCCGGGCCAGTTGCCCGTGTGCTGTTTGAGTCCGGTCAACGAGTTGAATAAAGTGGACTTGCCCGTGTTGGGATTTCCAGCCAGCGCGATCACGCGGTCAAAATCACCGACCTTGATTCCCATTTGTTCCAATTGATAAAACGCGGGGCAGGTCTCGCAGTGTTCGGTGGGGAGGATAGTTTTGTTCATAGGTTCTCCAATAATTCGTGTTTCAGTGTCAAGTGTTCCGGTGTCATGTGACACTGAAACACAGGAACATTGAATCACGCCAAAGGCTTGACCCAAATCTGCGCGGCTTGGTCTTTCCGCAGCGCAATCAACGTTCCGCGCACGCGATAAGCGCGCGGGTCGCCGAAGAAGTTTTGCAGTTCGGGGTAGATGAGCGTTCCGGGCGTAAGTCCCAGGTCTAAAAATCGGCGGCGCGTAAATCCCTGCACCGCTTCATCGAGGATGACAATTTCTGCGCGCTGATCGTGCGCGAGTTCCATCAGCGGAATTGCTTCGCGCTTTAATATTTCACTTTCGGGCAGCGCGGTGACATGCACGTTCGAAGCGACAGCGGGCGCGAGCCGATATTCATTTTCGCCATCACTCAACACATAACGATTGGATGTTTTTTCGATAATGCGGATGTCCTGTCCCAGCCGAAGCCCTGCTGCGACAATTTGTTGATACGCGAGCGCGGGTTCATCTTCGAGGTGAATAATGCGCGCGGGACGATCCACATCCCATGCGGTGATCGGCTTTCCGCCGATTTGATTCACCTTGCCATCGCGCGTGGGAATCGGGTCGCCGTGCGGGTCGCGTGTGGGATGTCCCAACGCGGCTTCGAGCTCATCCAGCTGCGCGTCGGTGGAATGATGCTCGCGGCGATGCGCTTCGGTATGGACTTTCTCCAATGGCATCCGCGCTTCATCCGCGAGATAACGCTCCCACAAACGATGCGCGCGGACAACATGCAGCGCCCAGCGCTCCCCTTCCGCGGTGAGATGCAACTCCGCGCCGCGCGATTCGACAAGTCCCTGAACTTCCATATCTTCAATAAGACTCATCACCTTTGCGCGCGGAATGTCCAACGTGCCGCCAAGCGACTCAGGCGAAGCGTGTCTTCCCTGCTGTTCGCGGTCAAGCAAATGTTTGAGCGCGTCTTCCACTTGTTCGCGTTCCTGCGCCGCGCGATAAATTTTATATTGCGCGAAAAGTCCCACGCGGGGAAGAAAAGTGATAATCAGTAAAGCGATTGCGATAATGATGTAATACATGTTGTTTCCTTTTTCCACTACGTGTTTACGTGTTTCCCTGCTACGAATACTTTCGTCGTGACGCTCATTCCCAGCACATGAGATTTGCGCCCGACCTTGACTGTTAAATTATTATCGAAAGAAGAATACGCAGTCACTTCGATTTGGACGTTTGGTACAAGTCCCAATTCGTTAAGGTGGCGAAGCAGGTTGACATCCTGCGCGCTGACCCGTTGAATGATGGCAACCTGATTTGGGCGCAGCGACGAAAGCGGCGCGGACTCGTCCACGGGCATTTTCAAATCAGCGGTGGGAATCAGCTCGCCGTGCGGGTCGCGTGTGGGATGTCCCAGCGCGGTGGCTATGCGCCGCTCGAAATCCTCCGAAATGACATGCTCCAACCGCTCCGCCTCCTCATGCACTTCATCCCACGAATATCCCAGAGTCTGCACCAGCCACGTCTCCAGCAAGCGGTGATGACGGATGACCTCCAGCGCGGCTTTTTTACCGGCGACGGTTAACGTCACACCCTGATGTTTTTGATATTCCACCAGCGCGGGATTTTCGTTCGCCAGTTTTTGAATCATCCCCGTCACCGACGCGGGCTTGACCTTCAA
This sequence comes from Anaerolinea thermophila, assembly GCA_022729775.1. Taxonomy (GTDB): domain Bacteria; phylum Chloroflexota; class Anaerolineae; order Anaerolineales; family Villigracilaceae; genus Villigracilis. Next base: position 4,416 of record DZBA01000257.1, read on the forward strand.
CTCACGCGCCAGGTCGTTTGTGTAAGCAGGCTGTCCGCATTCGGTAAGCTCGTAGATGTGCTTCAGGTAGTCCTGTGTGGATTGGGTGGAAGTTTGCTTTTTCATTTTTAGGTAAGCCTAAATTATTTTATAACTATAACTAAATTTTGTCAAGTCAGTATTACAGTGTACACGCAAAGGTTATCACATGGGACTGCAAAATCTCCCGATTTTGCCTCGAAAGTCAGGAGACTTTCGAATCCATCCCTGACATGTTTTGCGTGCACACGTATTACAAGTGATTTTTTAAGTCTTCACGTCTTGTCACAGTGTAGATTTATGTCATAATGTCTTTATTAGATCATTTTACGCGGCGTTGTCGTTTCGACGAGCAGAGCGAGGAGAAATTCTTTGTGGCAGGACAGGATTTCTCACTTCACTCGAAATGACACTGTGTAAGGTCACTTATTAACTTTAGTTTCGCCAAAATAAGAGGATGAGCATTGGAAAATCTGGTAGGATA
>DZBA01000258.1 GCA_022729775.1 Anaerolinea thermophila
AACAACTCCAGCGCCTGGTTGAGATTAATCCCACAGGCATGACCACGCAGGAAAAGATGGCGCATCTCCGCAAGTACCGCGAAGGTCAATACGAGCAATTGGTAGATGCGGTCTATCAACGCCGCGGCTGGGACGCGAACAGTATTCCCACCCTCGAAAAATTACACGACCTGGGCATTGACCTGCCCGAAGTGGTCGAGGTTGTCGAGCAGACGAAGAAGAAAGTTTAGCCAGATTTTGCTTACAGTTTAAACTTACTCGGTTGCTGAGACACGGAGCCTTTTTCTCTGTGACTCAGCAACTTTTTACTTTCCACATTCATCCTTCATCACTCATCCTTCATCCTTTCCCTCTGCGGGTATAATTCGCTCAATGACTCCCCAAAAAATAACCTTTCGAAATTATCTTTTTTCAACCCTCGCGTTGATAATCGTTGGCTGGGGCGGAATTGCCGCTCTATTATATTTTTCCCTGCCCTTTGTTTGGTCGCGCTGGGGATTTTTCGTACTTGGCATCTTGGCGCTGACTGGCGCTGCGTTACCTGTTGTATATTTTCTCCATCAGCGCTTTCCGTCCGATCCTCCCGCAGGGTCGAATGTCATTGTGCGCGAGGCTATGTGGGCGGGTGTCTATGCGGCTACCCTCGCCTGGCTTCAATTGGGACGTCTCGTTACCCTTTATGTAATCCTCGGTCTTGCAGGCGGTCTGGTCGCCATCGAATATTTCATCCGCTTGCGTGAAAAAGCAAATCGAATTTCCCCGGCGATATCTGATGATAACCCTTCGTGATCTCCCCTCCGTTGAGGAATTATTGCAAACAAAAACTGCCGCTGAATTGATCGCGCGATTCGGCAGACCTTTGACGTTGACCGCCATCCGCGAAACGCTGGATAAAACCCGCGCCCGCTTCGCTTCTGGAGCGATAACTGCTTTGCCCCTTCATGATTTGATCCTCGCCCAAGCAGACTCCCTCCTCAGCGTGTGGATCAAGCCAACACTACGCCCGGTCATCAACGCCACGGGTGTGATTCTGCACACCAACCTGGGACGCGCCCCATTGAGCGACGCAACCATCCGCGCCATGGATATGGCCTCACGCGGATATTCCAATCTTGAATATGATCTCGATAAAGGCTTACGCGGCTCGCGCCTGATCCATGCTGAATCCGTTTTGCAAAAACTGACAGGCGCAGAATCCGCTGTCGTTGTAAATAATAATGCTTCAGCGGTTTTGCTTGTCTTGTCCGCATTGGCAAATAAAAAGCGTGTCATCATTTCGCGCTCGCAACTGGTCGAGATTGGCGGCGGCTTCCGCATCCCCGATGTAATGAAGCAATCGGGCGCAAAACTGGTCGAAGTCGGCACGACAAACAAAGTTCATTTGCGCGATTATGAAGAGGCATTGCAGGATGGCGGTTCGCTTGTCATGCGCGCGCACCCGTCAAATTTCAAGATCATTGGCTTCACCGAAGAGCCAGAACTTAAAGAGGTTGTTGACCTCGCGCGCAAAGCAGGCGTCTTTGTTATAGATGATCTCGGCTCAGGCGCATTGTACGACACCGCCAAATATGGACTCGCGCATGAGCCAACTGTGCAAGAGTCTCTCGCGGCGGGCGTGGACGTGGTCTGCTTCTCTGGCGATAAATTGTTGGGTGGTCCGCAGGCGGGTATTATTATCGGCAGGAAAGACCAGATTGATAAAATCAAGAAACATCCGCTGGCGCGCGCAGTCCGCGCGGATAAGGCCTGCCTTGCGGGAGTCTCTGCCACACTTTTGCATTACCTCAAAGATGAAGCAGAGCGGGAAATCCCCATCTTAAAGATGATGTCTTTAACGCCGAAGCAGGTCAAAGGTCGGGTGGAAGCGTGGATCAGGGAATTGGGGCAGGGCGAAGTTGTGGAGGGTGAGTCCACTGTGGGCGGGGGCAGTCTGCCTGGTGAATCCTTCCCCACGTTTTTACTATCACTTTCTGTAAAGTCACCGGATAAATTTTTGAAAAGATTGCGCGCGCAGAATCCGCCCATCATCGCCCGCACAGCGAACGACAAAGTATTGCTCGACCCGCGCACTGTCTTGCCTGAACAGGAAGGCGCGCTGTTGGTCGGTTTGAAAAATGTGTTAAATTCTTAACGCGAATTACTCGAATTATCGAATGTGGCGAATAGGTGAAGGAATGTCTGAGGTCTACATTGTTGAAAAAGAATTGTCGTATCTGATTATGCAGGCAGCGTTTGAGGCGCATAATGCGCTCGGACCAGGTTTTCCCGAAGCGATTTATGAAGAAGCCATGAATCGTGAGCTTGCCAGACGAGGAGTTGATCTGGAACGCCAAAAACGAGTCAAGGTGTTTTACAAGGATGAGCCGATTGGCGAATTTATCCTTGACAATGTGGCAAACGGACGCGTAATTCTTGAATACAAAGCCGTTACTGAAATTGCAAAAATTCATGAACAACAGGCGCTGTCCTATTTGAAAGCAACTGGACTTGAATTGGCGGTAGTCATCAACTTTGGCGCGGCGCGAGTCCAATCCAGCCGCGTGGTCTATAAAAAAGGTAAGGCTAATTTTCCATCGCGCATTCCTCGGACTCATAGCCCTCTTCAAAACGATTAAAAAAATTCGCGCTATTCGCCTATTCGAAACATTCGCGTTAAAGACTTTGCTCAAAAAAGGAAAATTATGAAATCAGAACTTGATGCCCTCATGCAAGCCAGAAATTTGGATGCTTTCATTGTATTTGGAAACGCCGAGCACAACCCGCCGATGACTTACCTCACAGGCGGCGGTCATGTAAGCCATGCAACATTGATCAAGAAGCGCGGTGAAGAAGCCGCTCTCTTTTTCGGTGACATGGAACGTGACGAAGCCGCCAAAAGCGGATTGAAGTTGATTCCGTACAGCAAATATGACATGACTGATCTGGCAAAGAGATCGAACCGCGATGGCTTGCTTGCGAGCGCCATGCGCTGTGAATTGATGCTCAAAGATTTGGGTATTTCTGCGGGGCGTGTGGGTGTGTACGGATTTTATGACCTGAGTTCCATCTTTGGCATCCTGTCTCATTTGCAAAAGTTAATGCCTGAACTTGAATTTGTCGGCGAAGCGCGCGAAGATTCCATTTTTATGCGCGCCATGGAAACAAAGGATGAGGCTGAGGTGGAGCGCATCCGCAAGATGGGGAAGGTCACTACCGATGTGGTGCGCAAGACTGCGGATTTTCTCACCTCCTGCAATGTACGTGAGGATGAAGTTCTGTTGAACGAAGATGATTCCCCGCTGACCGTCGGCGACGTGCATTCGAAGATCAGCCTGTGGGTGGCGGAGCATGGCGCGGAATTGCCTTCTGGTTTTATTTTTTCAATTGGGCGTGACGCAGGCGTGCCGCATTCCGCTGGCAACCCAACCGACCTGATGAAACTCGGGCAAACCATCGTGTTTGACATTTATCCCGCCGAAGCGGGCGGCGGCTATTACTACGATTTCACGCGCACATGGAGTTTAGGCTACGCCACCCCCGAAGCGCAGGAACTCTTCGATCAGGTCAAAGAAATTTACAATAAGTTAAATGATAATTTTGATTTAAACACACCGTTCAAGAATTATCAGCAAATGGCTTGTGAATATTTTGAAGGCAAAGGTCATCAAACCCAGCTTCATACCAAAGCGCCCATCGAAGGCTATGTCCATAGTTTGGGGCATGGCGTGGGACTGAATATCCACGAAAGACCATTTAGCAGTTTGTTGAACGGTGATGAGCATCGGCTTGCGCCTGGCGTGGTCATCACCTCCGAGCCTGGATTGTATTATCCCGAAAAAGACATGGGATTCCGCATCGAAGATACGCTCTGGGTTCGCCCCGATGGGCGCATGGAAGTCCTCGCCGAGTATCCGTATGATTTTGTGTTGCCGATGAAGAAATGGAAAAAGACGGTAATCAGTAATCAGTGAACAGTAATCAGTCTTGCTTTCGACTTTCGACTTTTGACCTTCAACCTTCAACCTTCAACCTTATGATCAACTTAAAACCCGCCCGTATTCTTGCTGTTGAAACCTCCTGTGACGAAACCGCCTGCGCCATCATTGAAAATGGACGCGCGCTGCTGTCCTCGGTTGTCGCTTCGCAAATGGAAATCCATGCGCGGTATGGCGGCGTATATCCCGAAGTGGCTTCGCGTCAGCATGTCTTGAGCGTCACGCCGGTTGTGGAGCAGGCGCTCGCGCAGGCGCATCTCACGCTCAACGATATTGACGCGCTCGCCGTCACGCAGGGACCTGGTCTCGCGGGTTCGCTGGTTGTGGGCGTGAACATGGCAAAGGGACTTGCGCTTGGCACAGGTCTGCCGCTGGTGGGCGTTAATCATTTGGAGGGACATCTTTATTCGGCATGGGTCTACGAAGCAGGCGAGATTATTCCCCCCGAACCGCAATTTCCTTTGATGGCGCTCCTTGTCTCAGGTGGACATAGCGAACTGAATCTCATGACCGATCATTTGACGTACCAACGGCTCGGTTCAACCCTCGACGATGCGGCTGGTGAAGCCTTCGACAAAGTTGCGCGTCTGTTGGAACTTGGCTACCCAGGCGGACCTTCCATCCAAAAAGCAGCCGAAGAGGGCGACCCGAATCGCTTCAAATTTCCGCGTGCCTGGCTCGAAGGCTCATGGGATTTTTCATTCAGCGGATTGAAGACTTCTGTCTTGTATGAAGTGCGTGAGTTGAAAAAGAAAAGCGGCTCATTGCCCGTGCATGATCTGGCGGCTTCTTTCCAAAAAGCCGTGGTGGATGTGCTTTTCAAGAAGACGATCAACGCCGCGCGCGAATTCGGAGCAAAGGAAATATTGGTTGCGGGCGGCGTCTCTGCCAATCGTTTATTACGTCA
>DZBA01000259.1 GCA_022729775.1 Anaerolinea thermophila
GACGCGCTTAACCCATTTGGACTATTTTCCTTGCACTATAATTACGAAAAAGGATGTCAAGATGAAATGGATAATTCGCCTCTTGTGGATGATAACCTGCGCGTCCCTCCTGACCACGAGCTGCCAGCCCGCCCCAATCGAATCCACGCCGGAAGTTTTGCCAACCGCCTCGCTCCCCGCGACCTCAACCGCCGCCCCGGAACCATCCCCCGCGCCAACCATGACGCCGCTTCCGCTTGTGCCAAATTTTTCGCACATTGTCCTGGTTGTTTTTCAAAGCAAGGAATTTGAATCCGTCATGGGAAATATAGAGATGCCCTACTTCAACCTGCTTGCAAACACCTACGCCACGCTGACCCAGCATTACGCGCCATCACATCGCAGCCTGCCAAATTATCTCGCGTTGACCGGCGGAGATACCTTCGACCTTAATGATGAATGCAAAGACCATGATTGCGCTGTCAATGCGCCCAGCCTGCCGGACTTGATCGAGCAAAGCGGGCGGACGTGGAAAGCCTACCAAGACGATATGCCCGAACCCTGTTTTACAGGAAACACGCCGCGCTACATCCGCACGCATAACCCATTTATCTTCTTTGACTCAATCCGATTGGATGAAACAAGGTGCCGGCAAAGTGTTGTTCCGCTCACGCAATTGGATGCCGACCTCGCGCTGAACGAATTGCCAGATATGACCTTCATCTCCCCCGATATTTGCTACTCCTCGCAAGATTGCACACTCGACCTCACTGACAAATGGCTGCAAGATTTAATTAAAAAAATACATCCCGCGTTATATGAAAACAACGAGCCATTTCTCATCATCATCACATGGGACAAGGGAGAAAATAATGGGACATGCTGCGGAATCCCCGAGCCAGCCGGCGGACGAGTGGCGACCATCCTCATCTCGCCGCAGGTTAGAAGCAGTTTCCAAGACTCTACCCGCTACACGCACTACTCGATTTTGAAAACAATTTCCGCTTCGTGGAATTTGCCGTATCTCGGTCACGCGGCAGATGAGAATACCGCGCTCATTACCGCGCCATGGAAATAGGCTTTATCCAACTACATCGCCAACCCATTTCCCAAAACAAAATCCACCTTCATCCACGCGCCAAGCATGGATTTTTGTTCCAACTGCAATCCCAAATTTTGCGCAAGCGGATGACTGGCTAATGGCGCAATATTCAAAGCATAGGAATCAAGAAAGACTCCGCCTTCATGAAATGTTTCAACTTGCAATGGCGCTTCGATGATTTTTTGATAACACGCCTTGCGGCTGTCTTGCGCGTCGCGGAACTGTTTGAGGAAGACCAACGGAATTCGGTCATTGATGAAACGCGCGGCAAATTCCACCAAACCGCCGCCCAAATCTGTCCGCGCGGATTTCATCAGCCCATCGCCTATTTGTTTTTTTACGACATCATCATTTTGCGACACAGCAGAAGACGCGCCTTTCAACTCCAAAAGCCGCTCCGTTTTTGCGACAGCATCTGCGCTGAATTGTTGAAAGCCAAGCACATTGGCGGCGAATTCGGGGCGGCGAATTTCATCGGGTTTTTGAAATTGCGCGAGCTGTTTGTTAAAGCCAAACACTTCGCGCCCGGTTGCAATCGCGTTGCCTTCATCCACAAAAAGATAAGGGAGAAACCACGCCAGATGATGCGGCACAACTCCGCTTTGCGTTTTTTGCATGGCAACCGTCAACACCCAAAAACTCACCTCTGTTTCAGGAATAAAGCCCACCAGCGCATCACGTTCATCGCGCGAAGAGACAAGCATATCTGCAAAGACCAGCATCACACTCGAAGTCAACGGAATATAACGATAAGCGAAAGACTCTGAAACGTTCAAAACTTGATCGCACAAAGCGGATACGCGATGCAAATCCGCGCTGAATAAAAAAGCCGCGAGACGCGCATCCTTTTGCAAATATGGCGCGCGGAAAACAGGAAACCCCACACCGGCATCGGCATACGCGGGGAGCGAGTCCGCAGGCGCAGGCGCAAAACGCTTTGTAACGCCGAAATAATACGAAAGGGCTGAAAGTCCCAGCGCGCCGCCTGTCAATTTCAAAAAACTCCTACGTCCTATATATTTTGATGTCACGGTTATTTTTTCTTTTGTTTTTTGCGGCGATCTATCCAACGCCAAAAAGCAGGGACAGCGATGGCGGTAATCAAGATGCCGGCGAACCAACCCCAATCCCACGATTGCACGCGCTGAAAGAAAGTTACCTGAATATTGACATCTGTTTTATAACTTTCCACCTCGCGCCAATACCCCTTACCGTCATATTCAACCAGCCGATAAACGACCATCGTCAAACTTTGCCTGCCGCCCTTTTTGGCAGTGACCAGCCAAGCCCAGCGCGTGGTCTCGTCGGCGCTGATGATTTGCTCCGCGTTGTCGTGAATCGGTTTGAGGATAAACGCCTCATCATCATTGACAATCAACAGGGCTTTCATACGCGGCGTGACTTGAATCTTCGCGCCTTGTACCTGACCCGGTTCATCCACTTGTTCCGTTAACACCTCTGGCGATAATGAAGGGTTGAGCAAAAGTTCAACTGTCACAGTCTCGTCCAACTTCATGGATTCGGGTTTGTTATAAGCGATGGCGGCTTCGAGGGTTTGCCGCAGCGCAGAATCCACGCGGCTCATTTGGTCTTCCAAACTAGAAGCGGATTCAGCCGGCGTCTCCGTTGGAATTGACGGGGCTTCTGTCATTGCCGCGCCGCCTCCGCAGGCAACCGAAAAAAGAAAAAAGAAGAAAACAATGAATATGAGATATGGGAATGGATGATGTGGTTTCATAATACAATTTTATACCCATTTACCCTGAATGTATTGAAGAAAACAATCGCCCCGCGCCGTTAAGGCTTGGGGCGATCTAACTTTAGCGCACGCGGATGGCTTGACCGGCGTAAATCCAATTGGCGTTGTAAATCTGCGGGTTGAGCGATTGCAATGTGTACACCGAGGTTCCATACATATTGGCGATGATGCGCAGGGTATCGCCTCTTTGTACGGTGTAATAGCTCGGCGCAGACGGCACATTCAGGACTTGCCCCGCGTAGATATATCTTGCATCATAAATACCGGGGTTGGCAGCAAGCACGTCATTTACGCCAACACCTGAACGCCGAGCAATGCTGTAAACCGTATCGCCCCATTGGACAACATACGTTCCGCTGGAGGGCGGGTAATAGACAGGCTCCGGCGGAGCGACAGGCGGATAATAGACCGGCGCGCTATATCCCGATGGGGCGTAAATCACCTGCCCCGCGTACAGCCACCAACCCAAACTGGGATTGGCGGCGCGAATCGCATCGGCGGTGGTTCCACACATCGCGGCAATTCCGCTAAGAGTATCGCCCCACTGTACGGTGACGTAGGAGCCGCAGTAGGATGATGCGCCCGCTGCGCTGGCAACTCCGAGGGACAATACAAAGACTACAAGCAGGACTACAATTTGAGCCTTTCTCTTGTGCGACATGACGATCCTCCTTTTCAAATCCAATTGAATGATTGGATGAATAGTTCATCATATTCTTTCTCAAATATTGTAGCACGCGCGTTTATGTTTTACGCCGGTCTAAGTGTCTTTGCAATTCGTCTGTAATTCTTGAAGCCTTTAGGATTTACCCCCGCGGGAGTATTTCTCGATATAGCCCGGCAGTGGCACATCCCCAGCCAATCGTTCATCGCGGATGGGCGGTAAAGTCATTTCCTGTATCGGCAGCACGCCCGCCCAAATGGGCAGCGCGTAATCCTCTTCATCATCAGATGGAAGCCCGGTGCGAATCTTCGCGGAAGCCTCTTCGATTTTGATGGAGACTACCTGCGTCGCGATCAACTCTTTGCGATTGGGAATCCGCGCATCATCCCAACGTCCCGGAATCAAATGCTCTGTAATCGCCTTTAATGCAGAAATCTTCTCTTGTTCATCTTCGATAGAATGCCCTACGCCAAACAACATCACCGAGCGAAAATTGACCGAGTGGTGAAAAACCGAACGCGCCAAGACCAACCCATCCAAGGTGGTTGCTTCAATGCAGACCGGTTTGCCCGCTTCAATATGCTTAAGCAAGCGGCTGGACTTGGAACCGTGCAGGATGATGGCGTCGTCTACACGCGCAAAATTAATTGGAATCACAAAAGGTTCTTTGTTCTCCACAAATCCTACGTGACAAATCAACGCCTCATCAAGGATTTTATAAATGGTTTCGGTGTCATAATACCCGCGTTGAGGCAGGCGTTTGACGCGATTTCTTTCTGTTTTTGGGAATTGACTCATAATTTATCCTTTTCATTAATGATAGATACCAAAGCTGGCGCATAGTAAAATTTTAGGTAAATTCAAAAATACGGAGGAACTTATGGATAATTTTACTATCGTTGACGCGCAACCACGCTGCAACATTGAGTATTGGCATGAATCAAAGTGCGTCATACAAACTTGGGTTGGGCTTGCCAAATCACAACAATTCAGAAAATCCATTGAAACCACAATCGAGTTTGCCAAAACCCATGAAGTGCTTGGAATCATCAGCGACACAAGGCAACAGGATATTGTCGCAGCCGATGATGTTGAATGGCTGGCAACTGTGGGAAATCCGCAGCTATTTGCGGTTGGAATAAGAAGGCTTGCGTTTATTTCCCCAAACAATCCCTTCACTGCCAGGGGACAAAATAACTATGCGGACAAATCCAAAGACGAACTGGACATTCGATGGTTTTCAAACCCTGAGCTAGCGAAAGACTGGTTTCAAGAAGCAGCTTGAAAAAGTTGTACGGCAAAGTTAATCGCCATACAACTTTATATGCTACGCCTGCGTATATTTCTGTAACCACAATATGGTGACTGATCA
>DZBA01000019.1:0-5154 GCA_022729775.1 Anaerolinea thermophila
GCGTACACGCTCGACCCGCATCACCTGATCTGGTTAATACCAGCGGAGGGATTTTCATATTCAATGACGACCATCTCCACTGGGGATGGTCGTTTTTATTTCGCAGGAGACGTATGTCCCGCATTCTTATTTTTGTCAACGGCGTTTTGCCAGATATCGAGGCTGCGAAAAAAATTCCGCGCCGCGATGATTTCCTGCTCGGTGTGGATGGCGGCGCGCGCCTTATCATGGAACTTGGCTTGACCCCGCATCTTGTCATCGGTGATTTAGATTCGCTCACCGAAAACGACCTTGCGCGGCTGAACGCTGCAAACGTCAAAACCATCCGCTACCCTGCCGATAAAAACGAGACCGACCTCGAACTTGGCATCGGACACGCGCGCCAGTTGAATCCATCCTCCGTTGTGATTCTTGCCGCGCTCGGCGGGCGCACCGACCAAGCCCTTGCGAATATTTCCCTGCTTGCCGATTCTGCGCTTGCTTCGCTGGATATTCGGCTCGACGATGGCATTGAGGAAGTCTTCTTCTGTCGCGGCGAGTCGCAAATTGACGGCAAGCGCGGCGACCTTGTTTCGCTTATCCCCTGGCGCGGAGATGTGACCGGAGTCCGCACCGCTGGCTTGGAATGGAAACTTGATTCCGAGACCCTTTTTATAGATAAAACGCGCGGCGTCAGCAACGAAATGCTCCAAGAGTCGGCGGTTGTAAAAATCGAAAGCGGCTTGCTGCTCATCATCCACCGCCGCGTGAGCCAATAACATCAACACAAAATTTTCCACAAGGAGTCTCCATGAAATTTTTTAATCACCCGCGAGCGTTTGTTTACGCTTTGCTTTCTATTGCCTTTCTCGTAACTTCCTGCGCGCCCAAATCGTCTGCTCCCCAAACTTTGACTGTGATAACTCATGATTCATTTGCCGTCAGCGAGTCCGTTGTTAAGTCTTTTGAAGACGCGAACAACGCGAAAGTTTCCTTCCTGCAAAGCGGCGACGCGGGCGCGGTTTTGAATCAATCCATTCTCACCAAAGACGCGCCGCTTGCGGATGTCCTCTTTGGCGTGGATAACACCTTCCTTTCCCGCGCATTGGACGCGGATATTTTCGACGCGTATGACTCGCCCGCGCTGAAAGATATTCCCGCGCAGTTTCAACTCGACCCATCCCGCCGCGCCCTGCCAGTGGATTACGGCGACGTGTGCGTCAATTACGATAAAAAATATTTCGCGGCGAATCAACTTCCCGTTCCGCAAAGTTTTGAAGACCTTGCAAAACCCGAATATAAGGGATTGCTCGTCGTTGAAAATCCCGCGACTTCGTCGCCGGGGCTTGCCTTTTTGCTTGCCACTCGCGCTCACTTCGGCGACGAATATCTCGATTATTGGAAAAGCCTGAAAGAAAACGGCGTGGTCGTTGTGGATGGATGGGAGACTGCGTATTACACAAACTTCTCGGCGTCTTCGGGGAATGGCGCGCAGCCGATGGTGGTCTCTTACGCATCCAGCCCGGCTGCGGAAGTATTCTTCGCCAGTGAGCCGTTGACTGAATCCCCAACGGCATCCATTCTCGCGGCGGGGATGTGCTTCCGCCAGATGGAGTTTGCGGGCATTCTCAAAAATTCTCCCAACCGCGCGCTTGCCGAAAAATTTGTAGACTTTATGTTAAGCAAAAAATTCCAAGAGGATATGCCGCTTAACATGTTTGTCTACCCTGTGAACCCATCCGCGCAGCTGCCCGAAGTGTTCGCGCAGCACGCGCAATCTGCTGACCAGCCCGCCGCGCTGACATACGCCGACATCGCATCCCACCGCGATGCGTGGATCGAAGCATGGTCAGAGGCGATGAAGTAACAACAGTCCTCCGAAGTTTCGCGCAAGCGCTTCGGAGGACTTATTTTTTAAGCCACTTCTCTCAATGCCCCAAGCACGGACATCAGCGTTGGATAATCATCGCGCAATAAAGTGATGAGTTCCTTTATCGCATTTTCCTTCCACGCTTCGCTGTTGGCTTTTTCAGCCTGAGTGAGATGCGCGGCGAGGACTTCGCCCACGGGAATGTCTTTGCCTTGCAGGATGTGACGGAAATATCCAAACCTGCCAGCGGATGTGAATCTTTTCACGTCGGAATCGTCGCATAGATAGATCACGTCCAAGCTCAGGGGCGGGCGCGGCGGCAGCAGGTGATGGACTTTCCCATCCTGCTCATATCCCACCGCAAGAACGGACATTTCCACGGGGACGATGCGCCGCTCGCGGTTATCGCGCATCACCTCATCGGTGACGTGTTCCGCAGTGACAAGTTGGCGCACCAGCCCGTCATCGTCAATGTGAATGTCGTGGATCAGCCCATAGACTTGGTAGCCTTCGCCCAGCGGCGCGCGGACAAGCGACCCGAAGGCTGGCACGGTCAGCTGGGAAACGCGGCAGCCCGCGATAAATCCCGTTGTGCCTGCGCGCAGTAAACGTCCGATTTCGATTTGTGTCATGTTATTTCCTCTTGATGGCGTCCAATGACTTCACCCAATTCCAGTAACACATAAGCCGCGCCAGTTTTTGAAATGACGCCTGCGATCAAAGCGCTGCTGTCAAGGAATATGTTAAATTTGGGCATGTAATTCCCTTTTATTTATCTGGATATTTTTCTTTGTTGTAAGTTTTCCGCTCTTCATCCAACTGCCCAAGAATATCGTCCAGTGTGACGTGTTCTTCTTCCAATCTCTTTTCGATCCGCCCGGTGATTTTGCTAAGCCGTGAAGGTTTTGTGGTCAGTAAAATTTTTCCGCCGCCCAAGTCAATCAGCGACAAAGTTTTACCCTTTTCGAGTTTGTATTTCTCGCGCAGGGCGGCAGGTAATGTAATGATTCCTTTGCTGCGAATTTGAACAGTTGCTGTCATGGTTATATCTCCAAAACATCTAATTTTTCTTGATTATAGGTCTCAAAATACTTTTGCAGAGTCGCAAATCTGCAAAGAACCTTTGTGTAATCTACATTCTCGTTCTTCCCGGTAGATTCTTCGCGGATTGTTTATTTGAAACTTCACCAACTTCGCCGCCGCTGTTGCGGATGGCGAGTCCGAGCATTTGGTCAATTTGTTCTTTTTCACGATGCGTGACGACGGCAATTTCATGCGCGCGGTGCAACAAATAGGGGAAGGGTTTAACATCGCCCATGATTTCGCATTGTTGAATCAACGCCGCGTGCAATTCATTCAACGCATGCGGATTTTCCACCACCCAAAGCGGAACATCCACCCGCGCGATTTTCGGCTTTCTCTCATCGCCGACATTGAGATAAAAGAAGTGAATGGCAAGCGTGTCCCTGTATTTTTCGGCGGATTTTGCTTTGAGCGCGAACACAGCCGAGCGTTCATGCCTGCCGAGAATCTGGCTAAAGAGCCACAAATCTGTCGCGCCTAGTAGTGGATGATACTTTTTCAACTCTTTCAAATCGGCGGGCGCGCTGGCAACTTCCAACAAGCGGATGACCCAATTTGCGCCGGGTTTATCCACATAGCCCGATGTAAGCACGTTCCGCTTTTCCAACTCTTTGAGTGAGTTCAAATAATCCAGCAGGCTTTTTTGAAAATCCTTATCGTTATCGGGATCAGTCGCGCCCCATAGTTCCAACTGACCTTCGGTGAGCGCGATGACTGTGCCGGTGTGATTGCTTGCGATTTCGAGTAATTTTTTACGTTCGGCGATATCGCGCTGCAAGGCAACCTGACTGTCGCTGAAAAACATGTCATCGAATTCATCGAGCAGGCGGAGTTCGGTGTCGGTGAAGACTTCGGGCGCGGCGCCAGAGCCGACCTTCATCACAATCGAGCCGACGTTGATCACGTAATATTGTTGCGCGGCGTGCCTGTCTGGGAAGATTTGCGAACCGTCCGAGGCGATGAGAGTCGCCTGCGCGGGGGCTTCAATCGGTGGGTGGGTGGACGCGAGATTTTCCGCCAGCGGAGAGGCGCAGCGGGTGTTGGAATCCATCTGGCGGGCAGAGTCCACTTTGGCGCGGAGTTCATCCAATTTTGAATCGTAGTACGCGAGCAGTTCGCGCGCTTTTGCCTGCGCTTCTTCTTTTCTCCGCTTCCGTTCTTTAACTCCCGCGCCGATTTCTTTAATTTGGGTGTAGATTTGCTGGTAATCTATGGGCATGACGCACCTGATGAAAATGGATTCCAGAAGTTTTACTTCTGGAGTTTTCCGCAAGTAGAACTTGCGGAGTCCGTTTTTTTGCTAGAACATTTGTGCAATGATTTTACCGTAAATAGACTAAAATTCAAGGGAACTTTTTTGAGACTGCTGCGTCTTGAAATAGACTTTACAAAAGGAGATAAACATGCGTACAAAATTTTTTGTTTTTACACTATTGGCTCTTGCGTTGATGTTGAGCGCCTGCGGTCCGACTACCATCAATCAAGCCGCGCCGAAAACCGACCGCACTTTGAATGTGAATGGGATGGGAACCGCGTACCTGACCCCTGACATTGCTTATATTTATATCGGCGTACATACCGAATCGCCCACTGCGGCAGAGGCGGTCAGCGCCAATACCGAAAATACCAATGCCGTGACGGACGCTATCAAGAAGGCGGGCGTGGATGCAAAGGACATCAGTACGACGAATTTCAGCATCTATCCTTCACAGCAGTATTCGCCCGATGGCGCTATCATCGGCACGACCTACATGGTGGACAACACTGTTTATGTCACCGTGCGCGATTTGGATAACCTCGGCAAATTGCTCGATGACGTTGTCGCCGCGGGCGCGAACAGTATCAACAGCATTCAATTTGACGTGGCGGATAAATCTCAGGCGGTGAAGGATGCGCGCGCGAAAGCTGTCGAAGACGCGAAGATGCAGGCGCAGGAACTTGCTGCGGCGGCAGGCGTGGAAGTCGGCGAAATTCAAAGCATCAGTTTCTTCGATAACAGCCCCTATCCCTCCCCGATGATGTATGGCGGCAAGGGCGGCGGCGGTGGCATGGCAGAAAGCGCGGCGGTGCCAATTCAACCCGGACAATTGACCATCTCTGTAACCGTGAGCGCGACTTATACAATCAAGTAAGTCATCTTACGCAAAACGTTCCGAAGGTTTACTTGGCGCAATCGCGTTTTACGAGACAATCTCACCTGCACTGCAACGCAGCGCGGCGCA
>DZBA01000019.1:5254-19176 GCA_022729775.1 Anaerolinea thermophila
CGGCGCATAGCGTCAACAACCAATAAAAAAGAACCTGCTTTTTCAAGCGGGTTCTTTTTTATTTTTCTATTCTTTCAACCATCTTTTCACGTCTCTCAGCGCCTTATCGCGGTCTTTGAAGAAAACTCCCTTCATGCCGACTTTTTCGCACGCTTCGATATTTTCATAAACATCATCTACAAAAACGGCTTCGGCTGCTTTGACGCTTGCGCGCTGTAACGCGGCTTCGTAAATCTTTGGCTGTGGTTTGACCGCGCCCACTTCCGATGAGATGATGACGGTATCGAATGCGTCAATCACTTTCTCTCTGGTCATGTAATCGCGCAAGCCGCTCCACGCATTCGAAATCAAGCCCGTGTGGATGTTTTTTCCGCGCAGGTCACGGATGAAGTTCACCAGCGCGAGGTCGAGAATATCCCCGCCAAAGAAGGCGTCTTGAAACGCTTTCGATTCAGCGGCGGGCAATTTGAAGCGCTTCATCACCTCAAGCCAGTGTGCTTCTTCGGTAATTTCTCCCAGCGAAGCGCGTTTGGATGACGCGCAAGCAAAGACCGCTTTGTCAATGTCGTCATAGTCCATACCAAAACGCTCCGCCAATTTCTGGCGGGGCGCTTGATATTCGGTGCGGAGGATGACCCCGCCGAAGTCGAAGAAAACGGCGCGGATGGACATTACTTTTTCTTGGTTGCGGTGGTTGTCTTTTTTGCGGCGGGCTTCTTCTCTGCGGGAGCTTTGACAGCCTTTGGCTTTTTTTCTTTTTCCGCGGCGGGCTTCTTGGCAGCAGCGGTTTTTTCCGCGGCAGGCTTCTTGGTGGTTGTCTTTTTCACCTTGGGCAAGGGTTCGGTTTTTGAGGCAGCGAGTTCAGCGGCTTTCTTTTCCGCTTCGGCTTTTGCCGCCTCTTGCTTGGCGGCTTCACGCCGCTCTGCTTCTTGACGGGCAGCCTCTTGTTTGGCGGCTTCCTGCCAATTGGGGAAGAACAACTCCATCCGCTGGCGCGAGATGGAATTGGCGCGACGACAGCGCGGACAATGCGCGTCGTAATGATTATGTCCTTTTTCGTTCATGGAGACAATGGCGCTCAGCATTTCCGCGCGGGAAACGGTGAACGGGGTTTGGCAATAAATACAACGCAGGTTCATAGTTCAATACCTTTCATGGATGTCAATATACATTGATTCTACACCTAATTCATACCGCGTGCGATATAACTTTTGGGCGATTTTAAATTCCCGCGCGGAGCTCCTTTTCAAAGGCAATGAACTCACTTGCGGTATACATGCCCGCGCGTTGATAGATTCTGGTTGCGCCGGTGGGGTTGGACGCGTCCACACCTAGCCCGATGGTGGTCGTGCCGCGCGAATAAAATTCGCGGAAGGATTGATTCAGCAGCGCGAGTCCCAGCCCGCGCTTTCTCCACGCGCGGCGGACTCCCAGCGTGCCGATCCACCCGATTCCCATGCGGTAGCGGTTCTGCGAAAAGCCCGCAATCTGGTCGCCATCCCATGCCACCATCCACAAGGTCGGGTCGAAATTCGGCGCGCCAAATTTTCTATGCTGCCATTCCTCGAAGGGATGTTCATGGCTGCCCCAATGGTCGCGGAAGGTTTCGTTATCTGCCTGCCAGACTGCGCGCGCGTGTTCTTCTCGGTTGAATGGACGCAGTTCGATACCGTCGGGAAAAATCGTCGCAGATGGCGCTGCGCTCATTTTGATTTCCATGCGCCAGTAATAACGAATGACCGAGAAGCCTTCATGCGCAAACATGGCTTTGCCGACTTCATCTTTGCTGCCGGTGAAGCCTCGCAGAAAGACGCGCAGGTCTGGTCTCGCCAGCGGAATACTCTGGCGCGCGCGTTCTTCGACCTTGCGCAGCAGCGCTGTGCCAATTCCCAGCCCTTTGAACTTCGGGTGGACGTAACCATCCGTTTCGAGGTCGTAATGGTCTTTGCGGTTGAAAAACTCTTCATAGCCGACGACGCGCCCATCTTTGTCTGCAACAATGAATGCGTCCGTTTCGAGTTTGAAGCCCTCGGTTTCCCATTGATTTTTTAATTCATCTTCTGTGACTGCAACAGCGGCGTCACCGTCGTTTGCGCAGACGTCGTAGATCAGTTGTGCCACCGCGCCCGCATCTGACCATTGCGCGGTACGCAAAGTGAAGCCCGAGTCAAGCATATTTATCGTTTCCATTTTTTATTCCTTCCATTCATGTGTGCGCGCAAAGGTTGTCGCATAGGACTGCAAAATCTCCCGATTTTGCATCGAAAGTCAGGAGACTTTTGAATCTATCACTGACATGTTTTGCATTCACACCCATTCATCGCGCAGGATGCTCATATAAATCAAGTCGGAACGTTTGCCATCGCGCAGCAGCGCACCGCGCGCCCGTCCTTCATGTTTGAAACCTGCTTTTTCGTAGGAACGAATCGCGCGCGCGTTGTAATCGAATACGTTGAGCGCCACGCGGTTGAGGTTGATTTCTGTAAATGCAAAGCGCAGGATGAGCCGCAGCGCTTCTGTGCCGTATCCTTTGCCCCAGTCCTGCCTGTCCCCGATTCCGATGCCGACCATTGCGCTGCGCCCGTTCCAGTTGTTGGTGATGTCGAGACCAATATCCCCCAGCAGGCGGTTATCTTCTAACGCGCGGATGTTGAAGTAGTGTTGTTCGGGTGTTGCGTCTTCGAGCAGTTTGCGAAAAAAGTCCGCGCCCGCTTTGGAAGAATACAGCCGCGCCGGGTCAGAATCGAGCAGCCGCCGAAATTCAGAATCGCGATTCCAAACCGCGTATGCTTTGCTGAGTTCTTGCGGGTCAATGGCAGAGAGGCGCACCAGACTCCCTTTGAAGAGGTCTTTCATTTCGCCTCCCATTCCTCGCGCAGGATGCCCATGTAAAGCCCGTCGTAGCGCGCGCCTTCGCGCTTTCCTTCTCCGCGCATTTTTCCTTCGAGTTGAAAGCCGACCTTTTGATAGGTTTTGAGCGCGCGCTCGTTATATCCATGCAAGCCGAGCGTAATGCGCTGCAGATTGAGTTCTTCAAACCCATATTGCACAATTAACTTCATCGCGTCGGTGCCGTAGCCTTTGCTTAAAAAATCGCGCTCATGGATGACGATGTACAGCCAGGCGTCTTCACAGGTTTCGTTGGGGACAAGCCCAATGATGCCGATGAGTCGGTCGTCTGCCAGCGCGCGCAAGGAGAAGCGATACGCGTGCGTATCCTTCTCCTGCTGTTTTTCGAAATGCTCCTTGAGTTTTTTCTCTGACCATAATTGCGCGGGCTCAGAATCTGCAAGGCGGTGAATTTCCGTGTCGCAATTCCAGCGCGCGAAGGCTTTTGCCATCTCTTCCGGCTGCGCGCTTGCCAAGCGGACAAGGGTTCCGCGATAGATGTCTTTCATCGCTTTACCCTTGCCCGTTCCATGCTTGCCATTCGGTATTGAGCAATCCAAATGAGAGAATGTCCCAGAAGATTCCGTCGCGGTTCAGCGCTTTGCGGCGGCGGACTTCCTCCATGAATCCAAATTTTTGGAAGAGGCGAATCGCGCCTTCGTTATACGCGGGAACAACGGCGGTGACGCGGTAGAGATTCAACTCGCCAAAAGAATGGCGCAGCAGCATACGCAATGCTTGCGAGCCGTATCCCTTGCGGCGGTCTTCTTCCGCGCCGATGCCGAGCCGCAAATAGCCGTTGCCGTTGGTCCAATCAATCCACTCGACGAGGGCTTTACCGATGAAGCGGTCATCTTCTCGCGCGCGGATGGTGAAGTAAAACAGGTTTTTGTTTTCTTCCATTTCTTTTTCGATGGCTTCATACTGTTTTTTGACCATTGCCGGCGAAAGCGGGCGGACGGGTTTCAGCTCCATCAAGCGCATGAATTCGGCGTCATGCGTCCATTTGGATTCGACTTCGGGATGTGTTTCGTGGTCAATGGGACCAAAGCGGACATCCTGCTCTTCAAATAATTGGGTCTGTATTGTAAACATTACGTTCTTCTCCAAAACACTTAACCGGCGATGGGCAAACCCATCGCCGGTTAAGTGGCAACAAAAAACGGCTGCGGGTTTGCGTGTGACGCTCCGCAGCCGTTAGGGACGAATGAAAGCCTAACGCTTAACGGGCGCACTGCATGAATCAACGCCAGCATCGCTGGCAGCAGGGACAAGGGCAAAAATGTTCATTATCATCAATTGTGCGCTCCTTTCGTAAGATTTGCTTTTTTCAAGCGCGGTGAGTCTATCATGCAAGCCGAATCTGCGTCAAGGTCAAATCGGCGTTTTTTGCGTTTGGCATATAAACTTTTTTTATAGCCCGCCATAATGGATTAGATTGTCTCAAGTTACGTTTATTACTGATAAAAAAAGCCCAAGACGAGTATTCTATATAAAAGGATGTTCGGTAACTTGGCAAGTTTCACCGCCGATATTCCTTAAATGTCAAAGTTCCACAATATAAAGAAAGGAGACTGAAATGGCAATCTCATTTTTCACCGGGTTAATGGGTGGGGTTATTCTGGGCTACGCAACACAAGGGAAAACGACCTTCTGCAAGTATATGCTTGAGAATCACGCAACGTTGTTGAAGGTAATGGGCGTTCTCCTGCTGCTGGGTATTGTCCTCATCCCATCCGCGGTTCTGACTGGAGCCATCAACATCAGCGCGACGCCCTTCTTCTGGGGCGGGTGCATGGCGGTCAATTTCGTCTACGGCTTTTTCGCCGTGCAGTGCATGAGTGAACAAAGCGAGAAGAAAGCATGACAATTCATTACTGCTTACCCGCCACGTCTGAAGCAATTTGTCCCACGTGGCGGGAATGCAGCAGGTCTTTATTTTCAGTATCATGGATGAATCCCCAAAAGACATCGCGGGCGCGATGAGGAGTGGTGATGCGCTTTCGCGCCATATAATTGGCGCGCTGCAAGTTCAAACCATCAACCGGTATTTTGACAACATACCCTAATTCTCTCATGTAACGGCTGGCAAGGTCAGAGACAAAAGAGATTCCATATCCGCCCGCGACCACTTCGAGGACGGCTTCCACATTTCCAACTTCCATGAAAATGTTTAAGTCTTCGAGGCTGATGTCGAATTGGGATAATTCCTCCATCATCACCCGCCGCGTGCCGGAACTTTCCTCTCGCAAGATGATTGGTTCTTGCGTAATTTCGGAAACGTCAATGGACGCCCGCTTGGACCATGCGTGTCCGCGCGGGACGATCAGGCTGATTTCATCGCGGAAGAATTCCTGAGATTCCAACCCTGTGGCGCTTAATTCCGAACTGACAATGCCCAAATGCGCTTCGCCTTCCAGAAGATTCAGCGCTGCGCTTTCCGGTCTACATGCCAGAATTTTGACCCGAACCCCCGTGTAGCGTTTGCAAAAACGGGCGACCATGAGGGGCAGAATATACCGTCCGCTGCTGGAACTGCACGCGACACGCAAATCCCCGGTGAATACGTTTTGCAAAGACGACATCATATCTTTGACTGCGTTTGTGTCATCCAGAAGCCGCTGCGCCCAGGGGATAAGCGCTTGTCCCGCGTCGGTTAATTTAAGCCCAATATTGCTGCGAAGGAAGAGCTTAACTTCCAACTCTTCTTCCAGCAACTTAATCTGATGGCTTAGCGCGGGCTGGCTGATGTGCAGTTGCTTTGCCGCTTCAGACAAGCTGGAACATTCAGAAGCGCATAGAAAATATTTAATCCTATGAATGTCCATGATAAAGTCTCCAAAAATTACGTTTATTCATTATAGGGATGTTTTACGCGAATTACAACCCTGAATGAAATTCCCTGCTTATATGAATCAAAACAGCGCGGACAATTGTCCGCGCTGTTTATGCGTTATATTATTAGTCCAACAATTCCTGGGGAATGTTGCCGCCGTTTTCGGCGATTTTCTTCAACACTTCTTTGTGAAGCCAGGGATTCATCTTGGCGGTGTCGCCCATTAAATCTTCGGGGCAGCCAAGTTCTTTTGCGAGCTCGCGGCGCGCGTCGAGGCTGCTGTCAATGTCGAGAATCTTGAGCAGGTCAACAATGGAGACTTTCCAATTCAAACTTGAGCCGGAAGCCATTTGTTCGAGCTTCTTGACCACGTCCACTTCCGAGATCGGGGCGGGTTTTCTAACTTTTTCATAGTCATCGCGCACTCTTTCTACGGGCGGGGTGGCTACAGGATTCGCCGGGGTATTGGCTGGGGCTGCGGGCGCAGCAGGCGCGACCGGTTTGGGGGCGACAGGCGCAGCGGGTTTGACCGCGGCAGGAGTAGCGGGCTTGGTGGCGTCTGCGGCAGGCGCGACGGGTTTGGCTTCTTCTTTTTCTTCCTCTTTGCGAATGCCAAGTTTTTCGAGAATTTTGCTGAAGAAATTCATGTTAGTTCCTTTCAATGACGGGGGGATAAATATGTATGGCAGCTGAAATCAGTTGCTTTTTAGAATCAACACATTCATTATACCTGTACACGCGCCAAAAAAATCTTAAAAATCCACGTTTATATTTCTGGTGTAATTGACCGAATCTCGATAGGGGAATACGTATGAGAAAACGCGCTGGTCTGATAAGAAAGTGTCCAGCGAGCCATAACGCGACAGCATCTCATTTACAGATATTTTTTTGCGGCTGCCGGTGATGTGTAAAAATCTATCCGGTATTTTCGGGGCAGACCAGCGCGTGAGGTTGGCAACGGTGTCGAATAAATCGCGCATGGCGGCATTATCACGGTTGGGGTCGTCCCATTGGCATTGATGCCCGCCGATTTGCAAATGTCTCGACTTGACCTGACCTTCGCCGGCGGAAAGCGGATTTTTCCGCAGGATAGGCAGAAGCGAAGCCCGCAGCTCTTCTTCAAATTCGCGCGTGTCAATTTGTGCAATCATTCTGTTTATGATGGGCAGCGCGAGAGCATTCGCCCATTCGATTACGTTTTTGCGGAAACGATGACTTTGCCCGTTGATGAAGGATGAATCCGCGAGCCAGACGGTTAACTCCGCGCTGCGCGAGAGTTCTGCCTGTTCGAACAACCAGAGCAAAAAGTGAATTGTTCCAAATGGATATTTGCGCGTAAATTCGTCAGCGTGAATTCCCCGTATCAGGTTTGGATTTAACGAACGCGCATGACCCGCAAGCATATCGGATGCGCGCTGCGACAGGATGTGATGTCCGAGGCTGAAAATATTGGGATGATAAATGTCGAGGTCTATGGCGACATATTGCCCGCTTGAAAGTTTTTTTGCAAAGTCAGGCTCGCTTGCGGAATACCAAAGTGTTTTGTAGTCATACGCGGCGACCACATCCCACCCAAACATGGATTTCAAAAAACAGGCAGAGATGACCGAGTCAAGGTCGTTGCCGATGACCATGCCTTGAATTGCGCCCGGCGTTGCAAAGGGCGAAAATGCCGCGATGATGTCGCGGCGTTTTTTTAGTCCGATATTTCGCAGTGTGTTCAATGCGCGCCTTGTAAGATGAAATTCTGCTTCCTTTATTCTTTTTTCAACTCGCTCAGTCTTTGCTGCATTTGACTTTGAATCTCTGCATATTGCGCCAGCCCTGCGACGTTTTGCATTTCATACGGGTCATTCTTCAAATCAAATAATTCTTTTTCACCGGTTGAATATTCCACATATTTCCAATCGGCGTTGCGCACGGCAAAAAAGTCGGGGATTTTAGAGCCGACGCCGGACTCTGTCGCCCAGTGTTCAAAGAGCAAATCTTCGCGCCATGCGGCGTTTGGGGTGTTGGTCAAGACCGGGAGCAGACTCACCCCGTCTACGGTTTCGGGCGCGGAAATTCCCGCGAGGTCGGCAAAGGTCGGCGCAAGGTCAATATTCGCGGCGAAGCGGGTTTCTGTCCGCGCTTCGAACATCCCCGGCGCGTACACAATAAACGGCACGTGGATGCAGGATTCGTAGGCGCAGTTTTTGGTGATTCCGAAACCATGATTGCCAACCGTTGTCCCGTTATCGGTTAAATAAACAATGACGGTTTTTTCTTTCAACCCGGTTTTATCGAGCGCGTTCAAAATGGACGCGACGCCATCATCCACTGAAAGCAGGGAGCGCAAAATTTGCTTGTAGGTGATGTCAATTTTCTCCACCGAAATGGATTTGAGTTCCTGCAAGTATTTTGGCTTATCGCTGCGGTCTTCTTCCATAAAATCTACGGGGCGGTATTGACCTGCTTGCAGCGCGGCGTTGGCTCGAAACTGTGGGTCGTGACGGTCTGCCCATTTGTAAGGCGAGTGTGGATTGTAATAGCCGACGAACATGAAGAATGGCTCATCTTTTGCGGACGCGATGAAATCCACTGCGTTGCGCGTAGTTTTATCTGCGCCGAAGACCGCTTTCTCATCGGCATATTCAACCACGTTCCCGTTTTCAGAAAGGCTGTACCCGAGATAATAAGACGCGGAGCCTGTGTCGTCGTCGCTCAATCCCCTGCCGATGAAGACGCGCCAGTCATCCCAGCCCGGCGGGACTCGTCCCAGCGGCATGACCGCGTCGTAATCGTTGAGGTATTTTCCATAATACGCGGTTTGATAGTCCGCGCTTTTCATCCATGTCGCAATGGTGGATACGTCGTCGAACTTGGTTGCGCCGCCCATTGGCATTCGGTTTGTGTACACTTGATGGTTGTGCGCGTATTGTCCCGTTAACATGCTGGAGCGGCTGGGACAGCATAATGGCGTGGTGACGAATCCGTTTTCAAAATTCACGCCGTTTTTGATTAACTCATCGCGCACGGTGGGCATGAATTGAACGGTCTCATAGGGCTGGTCATCGGTGAAGACAAAGATGATGTTTGGGCGTTCGTCTTCCAGCCGCGCTTGGGATGCTTTATCCGCTTCGATATCGAAGATGGTCGGCGCGTATGGGACGGGCGTTCCAACAGGTTCGCTTGCTTCTTCGGCTGGCGCGGATGTTATCGTTCCACATGCCGCGAAAATAAAAATCCCCGCAATGATGATTAGGTATTTTGTATATTGCATTGAGTCCTCATGACTTTGGCATATCCATCAGCAACACTTCCATCAACAGGCGCGAGTTGACGTTTCGATCCATCTTCTCCAGCGCGGATTCCAAACTGCTGACCACGCGCCGCGCGACGGGAAGGTCGAGCCTGCCCGCGAGAAATTCGATCTCCATGTTCAAATCCACATTCGTGAGCGGGGTATCCGCCTGCGCCACGCGCAGCATGACATCGCGCCAATACGAGAGCCAGATTAAGACTGTCTGCCTCATCGCGTCTTTGTCTTTGGAGATTTTTTCCGCGTACGCAAATTTTTGCACGCGGGTTGCTGGTAATAAAGTTTGCAGGTCGTTCAAACGTTCTTCGCGTTTTTCGAGCAGCGCGGAATCCTCGATCAGCCGACGCGCGTACCCGGGACGACCGCCCGAAATGTGGGAAATCAGCCGCGCGCGTTCCGCATCCACGCCGCGTTCGATCAAGTCCGCTTCGACGGCGCCGAGTGGCAGCGGGCGCAGCCGCAAAATTTCGCAGCGCGAGACGATGGTGGGCAGCAGTTGTTCGGGGTTGTCGGCGGTGAGTAAAAGGATCGCGTGCGCGGGCGCTTCTTCCAATGTTTTGAGCAGCGCGTTTGCGGCGCTGTCGTTCGCTTCTTGAAAGCGCAAAAACAACGCGATGCGATATTTGGATTGAAACGGTTTGAGCGACAAGGCGCGCCGCGCGTCGCGGATGTATTCCACTTTGAGCGTGCCGCCTTCTTTTGACACGCCTTCGTCGTCTATGGCTTGAATGACAGTCATATCAGGGTGGCGCATGGATTCGATCTGCTTGCAGTCGCGGCACGTCCCGCACGGGATTCCTTCCGCGATGGGCTGCGGACAGTTGACCGCTTGCGCGAGTCGCAGCGCGAGGGTGCGGCGACCCAAGCCGGGCGGTCCGCAAAAAAGATAGGCGTGGCGGACTTCATCGCGCGCAACATGGCGGCGAAGCATATCCACTGCCCATTCATGTCCGAGGAGATTCCAGTTGTCTGTCATTGGGATAAGTATCAGGTTTCAGGTGTCAGGTGTCAAGGTTGGTTTCGCGGCGTTACCACACCCCCGTTGACATCCCAAACTTGCGCCGCTTCGAGAAATTCCGGCGCGAATAATTTTGTGTCGGTGGTGGTGAACAGAACCTGTTCGCCTTTGCTGATGTATGTTAGCAAATCTGCGCGGCGGTGAACATCCAGTTCTGCCATGACTTCATCCAATAAAATCACGGGATATTCGCCGGTGCGTTCGTTCATCCATTCCACTTCCGCGAGTTTGAGCGCGAGCAGGGTCGTCCGCAGTTGACCGCGCGAGCCGTAATCGCCCACGTCCGCTTTGTTGATGATGAAGCGCAAATCGTCGCGGTGAGGTCCAATGGATGTTACGCCGCGCGCGATTTCTTCCGCGCGGATTTGTTTCAGCCGCGCGAGGAATCCTTTTTGAATATCATCCAATTCAATCATCGAGCGGTCAATTTGGGTGTCGAGTTTCAGCCCGAGTTGCTGGTCTGGTTTGGGGAGCGGGTCATACGCGGGCTGGTAGGCAAGGCGGAGAATTTCCGCGCCGCGAGTCAATTCGTGATGGATGCGCGAAGCGAAGCGTTCGATTTCCTGCGCGGCTTGAATCCGCCAGAGGATGATTTGCGCGCCGAGTTTCGAGATGGTTTCATCCCATGCTTCGAGTTGACTTTGATTCCCGCCGCGTTCACTTAATATTTTGAGCAGCGCGTTGCGCTGGGTCAATGCCTGCGTGTATTCGCTCAATACGCGCGCGTACGCGGGGATGGTTTGCGCGAGCGCGAGGTTGAGATAGCGGCGGCGTTCTTCGGGTCCGCCTTCGATGATTTGCGACATTTGCGGAACAAAGATGACCGCGTTGAAATGTCCCATGACGTCGCTGGCGTGTTTCTTTACGCCATTGAGCAGAATTTCCTTGCGCAGTCTTTGACCTGTAATGCCGGCAGGTTCGAGAATCAGGCGCGCTTCGAGATGCTGTTTTGTTTTGTTGCGCTGATAATCTGCTACGAGACGAGTCACCGCAAGCGGGTTTTTGGCTTCGTGGAAATTGACGATTTGCCGGTCAACGTGCGTTTGAAATGAAGTAAAAGCCGCGAGAAAATATATCGCCTCCAATACGCTGGTCTTTCCTTGCGCGTTTGAGCCTGTAAGCAAAATAACCCCGCCCTTGTGCGGAAATTCCACATCGAGGCGGGTGAGGCTGCGAAAGTTGGTGAGCGATAAGTGTTTGAGGAACATGGGGGGAGGTTGAAAGGTTGAGGTTGGAAGGTTTCAATCTTCAACCTTGACAACACGCTCAATCCAGCGGAATTTCATCTTCGCTAGTGGGCTGCCAAACTCGCGTTGCAAGGTCGGTGAAGACAACGCCGTTGAGATGGTCAATTTCGTGCTGGAAGATGCGCGCGAGCCAGCCATCCACTTTGAACTTAATCGGCTTGCCGTGACGATTCAACGCCTTGATGGTAAGCGCTTCGTAACGTTCCACTTCGCCAATCAAACCGGGGATGGAAAGGCAGCCTTCGATGCCCATTACTTTTTCTTCCGAGGCTTTGATAATTTCCGGGTTGATAACCACAAATAATTTCTTGGGTTTGGGTTTGATTTCTTCGCCATCCTTCGGCTCTTCATCTTCATCTTCTGCGTATTCGATGACTGCCAATTGTTGCAGTTCATTAATCTGCGGCGCGGCGAGACCTACGCCGGGCGCGTCGCGCATGGTGTCAACCATATCGTCAATCAGCGTTTGTAATTCCTTGTCGAATTTTGTAATCGGTTTTGCCTTGCGCCGCAGCACGGGGTCGGGCAGGGTGATGATTTTTCTCAATGCCATTCTTCGATATCCTTGTCTACTTATTCTTACCAAATTGCTTCCCGCCGCCGTCTTTCTTTGGCTCATCTTTGGGCGTAATCACCGGGGCTTTGGTAAAGTCGTCAATATTTTCGTGGTATGCCGCAATCCATGTGGCGAAACGCTCGCGGTCATCCTTGCCGGCGTTTTCACCTTTCTTTGCAATTCGCATCATGCGCCTGCGGTCAATATCCGCTTGCACGCCTGCCGGGTCTGCAACGTCTTGAAAATCGAAATTTGCGCCACCGACGGTAATTTTCACCGTCCCATAGTTGAACAGGTATGCGATGAATCCTTCGCGCGTGTAGGAGGTGCTCATAATGCTTTCGATTTGCGCGGCGCGTTTTTCTTCCTTGCCAAAGGGCTGGCGGTCAATATCGAAAATTTCGTCCGCAGTCACCATAAAGATGTCATTCTTCCAGTCTATGTATCTCCAAATTACCCAGCCGATGGCAGGCAGGGTCAGCATGGGCAAAGCCATCGAAATTGTGTCAGGTCTGAGCGACCCGGCGGAGTTGCGATAGATAAACGAAGCGTCCGGCGAGTTTAAAAGGTAAACCGCGCGCCAGATTTGCAGAAAGAACATGAATAAGGTTAACGCAAAAGGCTGCCACGCTTCCAATACCAGCACCACCCAATGTTTATGGTAGATGATTTTGCCCGCGTCTTCGGTGCGCAAGTTGAATAACTCCTTAAAAGCCAGCCACCATAAAGGTTGTTCGACGACGCTTGCATTTGTGATGACCACTGGGGGAAGGTCATCCAACTTTTTTCTGTCCACTGGCAGACCGAGTTTCTCGCGGATGGTATTCTTCATCACATCTTTTTGCGAGATCACCGTCACCGACTTGATGCGCTCCCAATACTCGCGGATCATTTCCGCCGCCTGATTGGGATGGTCAACGTAATCGAATTCCAGCCTGCCGACAAAGGTGCGCACAATGACATTGCCATAATCCAACATGCGCCCAAGTTGGTCGGTCTCGACGCCTACAGAGAGGATGGAACTGAGCGGCGCTTCTTCCCGGCTGTCATATAACCCAATCACCTTCTCCAGCCAGATGACGCGCTGATTGGTGACGATGTAGTAGTCGTTGCTCCAATCGAGCGCATTCCACGCAATCCAGCCGAGGATGAAAATTATGCCAACGACAGCCAGTGAAACCGGCGTTACTGCGCCCACCATCACGCCCCATAAAAATAGTAAAGCGGGGATGATCAAAGAAAGCACAGGCGTTACCAACGCCTGATACAAGCGAATCTTATGACGACGCGCCACAAAATAAATGATTTCTTTCGGTCCCAACCAGTCGAATTTGGTCGCGCGCGCTAGTTTGTGACTCTTGATTGCCACGAGGAAGTTTGGTTTTAATTTTGAAAACTTCCCCAACAAATCATGGAAATTTGCGCGGGATAAGAAAAGTAAATGGGTATCTTCCGCTGCGGTAATGGTCGCCGAGCGGTTGCGGTTTTCCACCAGCGCCTCTTCGCCAAAATAATCGCCTGCCACAAGCCAAATCCAAACCCGCTCTTTTTTCTTGTCCTCTGAATCCGGGCGGATTACATTTACCTTGCCCTTTGTGACAATATAAAAGCCGTTGGGCTTGTCGCCGCGCTTGAATACAATGTCGTTTGCCGAATAACGAAGTTCTTCGAATTTAACGGCAATATCGGCGAGTTGATCTTCTTTCAACCCGTTGAAGAGGTGGATTTTATTAATGAGGTTTACGCGCTGTCTTAGTTCCATTGCTTATGATTCTATCAAATTTCGCGCACAATAGCGCATCCATAAGCGGGAGATTCCAAAACTTCTGGAAGACGCCCCGCGAGCAAGGCTTCCACCGCTTCGTTGAGAAAAAATCGCGCGGGATTTCGATTCCGAAACGAGACGTCATCCACCGCGCCCGCGTAACGCAGGAATCCCTCGCGGTCAATCACAAATACATGCGGAGTGGTCAACGCCCCAAATTCATTCGCCAGCGCGGATTCCGCGTCCACAACCACCAGCGGAAGATTCCTCTCCCGCGCGGACTTTTTCACCGCCTCGATGTGTTCGTTGC
>DZBA01000260.1 GCA_022729775.1 Anaerolinea thermophila
ATGACAAAGTATAAAAAAGAAATTGGCGCATGGGGAGAAGGACTTGCCGCCGACTGGCTTGCTGAACGCGGCTATCAGATCGTTGCGCGCAATATCCGCACCCCATACGGCGAAGTAGACATCATTGCGCAGCGCGAAGATATAACCATTTTTGTCGAAGTCAAAACGCTCACGTCCAGCGCAAATTTTTTCCCCGAAACCAACATCACGCGCGTTAAACAGCAGCACATGCAAAACACCGCCCAACACTACGCCGCCGAACACGAGATTGACCACTGGCAAATTGATGCCCTCGCGGTTGAAGGCAAGCCAGGGTCGGCTGTGATCATCACCCATTTTGAAAATGTAGTTTAGCCAACCCCATTTTATGGCAGCGGCAAATTCCCTGCATAGCCCGTCAGTTCAATATATCCATTGCCGCGCGCAGACAAGCCTTTGCATGTGCCTTCAAAACGCACTGCGCCTTCCCAATATGTGACGGTTGAAAAGTTGATCTCCTGATCTGCCATCCACGGGCGGACTTCCAGCAGGCAGGCGGGGTCTTCAAGTTGAATCTGCCATGCGGCGGGATACAGCCCCGCAGTGTGCGGGCTGCGCCACTCGTCCAAGACAGTGATTTCAAAATTGGATTTTTGCAGCGGTTGGGGAACTCCATCAGCGGCGATCCATGTCCCGCTCGAAGACGCCGAGATTCCGCCGCCCAATTCGCGCAGTTGAAAAAGCATCAATGCGGAGCCGTCTTCAAATTGCAGTGAAAACCAATCCCAGCCAATTTGCTTTTCATCCAAAACGCCCGTGCTGAATTCGTGATCTTTCCACGCCAGCCCGCGCACAGGGTACTTCATTCCATCCACCTGTACCGTTCCTTCGGCTTGTAAACGCGGCTGGCTGTAATAATACGAGGCGTTGGTGGCGTTTTCACCCTTGCGGCTGTAGCCATTCTCGCCGTGCAAGACAACACCCATCTCGTCTGTCAAAATCAAATCCAGCGCAAGGTGATCCTGTGCGGCTTGCAGGTGATATGCGCCCGACTCGCTCTCGGTGGTGTGCCAATCTTCGAGCCAAACGCGATACGGGCTGCCTTCTGCGCCTGCCAAGCCGGGACCTGAGCGCGAGTAGCGTTCAAAAGCATAAAAATTTTCGGTCTCAATATCGCTGATTGCAAAGTGGGCAAAGTATAAATCGCGGTCATACCATTGCGAATCGGCGGGGAGTTGGGCAGTCGGCGGCAACAGGCTGACGCGGAAGATGGTCAACTCAAAGCCGAAGGGGCGTCCCTCTGGCGTTTGCAGGTTGCCGGTGTAATACCACCATTCGGTGCGGAAGTTGGGATGTGCGCCAAAATCGGCGGGGAACGCGAGCGGACGAGAACCATCGGCGAAGTCAAAGCCAATTGGAAGCGCACCCAACCCACTGGGAATTTGTACTTCGGCGGCAGGAATGCTCTGCGGGGCGCAAGCGCTCAGGACGAAGATCAAATTCAACAGGATCAAAAATCTAGTCATGCAAGAATTATACGTCAGCCCCACCCCAGCCTGCCTTCCTCTAACTCACTTCTTACACGCGCCGTTTACAATCTCTCCATGACAGCCTTTCTTCGATTTCACGATCTGACCAAATCCTATTACGAGGGCGATGTGCGCCGCGTGGTTTTGCAAAACGCCCATGCCGAATTTGAGCCTGGCGAAATTACCGTCATTTTGGGCAAGAGCGGCAGCGGCAAAAGCACCCTGCTCAATCTCATCAGCGGCATTGACCAACCCGACAGCGGGCAAATTTGGGTGGAGGGTCAAGACCTGACCGCCCTGCGTGAGCGCGAGCGAACCCTCTTTCGGCGGGCGCGGATTGGGTTCATCTTCCAGTTTTTCAACCTGATTCCCACCCTGACGGTTGGCGAGAACGTGCTGCTGCCGCTGGAACTGAACCGAACCCCGCGCCTGCTTGCCCGCCAAAAAGCAGAATCCCTGCTGGCTGAGGTCGGCTTACTCGACCGTTGGGCAACCTTCCCCGAAAAACTCTCCGGCGGCGAACAGCAGCGCGTGGCGCTGGCGCGCGCCCTCGTGCATGACCCGCTCTTGATTCTGGCGGATGAACCCACTGGGAATTTAGACGAGGAAACCGGCGCGCAAGTGATGTCGCTGCTAACCAAATTAACGCGCGAACAAAACCGCACCCTGTTGATGGTGACGCATAGCCTGGAAGCCGCCGCGCACGCCGACCGCGTTTTGCGCCTTTCGCACGGGCAATTCATCGCGGAGCGCTGACCATGCTCTCGCTGCGAACCCTGCTTCGACATCCCATCCAATTTGCATTAATGACGCTCGGCATTGCGCTGGGCGTGGCGGTCATGGTCAGCATTGACCTTGCCAACGCCAGCGCAGAACGCGCCTTTGACCTGAGCGCCAGCTCCGTCACGGGGCGCGCCACCCATCACATCGTCGGCAGCGGACAAGGCGTGGACGAGGCGCTTTACGTTCAACTCCGCACCGACCCGCAATGGCGCAAGCAACTCGACCTTGCGCCGCTGGTCAATGCCTACGCCGTCAGCCCGCAGTTGGGGAACATCCCCTTCACCCTGCTTGGCATTGACCCATTTGCCGAAGCGCCATTTCGCGGCTTTCTCGGCGCACAGCGCGAAACACGGCTGGAGGCGGTTGCGCCGCTCCTCACGCAGCCTGGGGCAATTCTGCTTTCGGCGCAAACCGCCCAACGCTACGGGCTAACTCCCTGCGCTGCCGCGTTGGATGATTCCTGCCGCCTGACGCTTTCGATCAACGGCGAGACGCGCAACGCCTACCTGACTGGTTTGCTCGACCCCGCCGATGATTTTTCGCGCCGCGCACTGGATACCCTGATTCTGACCGACATTGCCACCGCCCAAAGCCTGAGCGGCACAGGCGGGCAACTCACGCAAATTGACCTGATTCTGCGCGATGATTTTGACTCAGCCGCGCTCTCTGCCGCACTCCCGCCAGGGACACTGCTGGTCACGTCTGAAGCCCGCAACGGTCAAGTTGGGAAGATGATCGCCGCCTTTCAAGTCAATTTGACCGCCCTCAGTTTGCTGGCGTTGGTGGTGGGTATTTTTTTAATCTACAACACCATGACCTTTTCGGTTGTGCAGCGCCGCCCGCTGTTTGGCACGCTGCGCAGTTTGGGTTACACGCGCGAGCAAGTCTTTGGCATGGTGCTGGGTGAAGCCGCGCTGGTCGGCGCACTCGGCTCAGGGTTGGGGCTGGGATTGGGCGTTTTGCTGGGTCAGGGCGCAGTGCAAATGGTGACTCAAACCATCAACGACCTGTTTTTTGTGGTCAGCGTACGCGGCATTCAAATTCCCATTTCCAGCCTGCTCAAAGGCGGATTGGCGGGCTTCTTCGCCAGTGTGTTCGCCGCCGCCCCGCCCGCCTGGGAAGCGGCGTCCGTCCCGCCGCGTTTGGCGCTCTCCCGCGCAGGACTGGAGAGCAAAGCCCAAAGCGCGGTCAATCTGGCGGCGGGGCTGGGCGTTATTTTTTCGCTGCTCGGCGCAGTCATCCTCTCTGTGCCTACACGCAGTTTAGTGGTCAGTTTTGGCGGCACGTTTGCCGTCATTATTGGGCTGGCGGCGCTCACACCCTTTGTCACCGTTTCACTCATGCGCCTGCTCGGTGAACCGCTCGGCAAACTCTTTGGGCTGCTCGGACGCCTCGCCCCGCGCAACGTCATCCGCTCGCAAAGCCGCACCGCTGTTGCTGTTGCCGCGCTGATGATTGCCGTTTCTGTCACCATCGGCGTACAGGTCATGGTCGCCAGTTTTCGCACGACGGTTGTGTTGTGGCTGGAACAAACTTTGCAGGGCGATATTTACCTTTCTGCGCCTGGGTTAAGCGCCAACCGCCCCGATACCCCGCTTGATCCGCAAGCCATCGCCCTCGCGCAAGCCCATCCGCAAGCACAAGCCAGCGCCGCCGTGCGCGTTGTGACCGTCGAGTCAGAATATGGCGCGGTGGAATTGGTGGCAGCCAGCCCCGAACCGCAAATGGATTCGCGCCTGTTTCTCGCCGCGCAGGGCAATCCACAGGAAGCCTGGCAGATGATGAAAGACGGGGCGATTCTGCTCTCGGAGCCGTTGGCGAACCGTTTGGGGATTTCTGCCCCCGGCGGGACGCTCTCGCTGCTCACCCCCCAAGGCTGGATTCCGTTTCCTGTGGCGGGAATCTACGCCGATTACGCTTCCACGCGCGGGACAATCCGCATGAGCCTGAATGTTTATCAGCGCCTGTGGCACGACCCCCGCCTGAACGGCGTGACCCTCTTCCTCGCTCCCAATGCCAACGTGGATACCGTCACCGCCGACCTGCGCAAGCAACTGACCGACTTTCCCAAAGTTCAAGTTAATCCCAGCGGCGCACTGCGTCAGGGCGCGTTGGATGTATTTGACCGCACCTTTGCCATTACCACCGCCATGCAATTGGTCACAACACTGGTAGCGTTTATTGGCGTACTCAGTTCACTGCTGGCGCTGCAATTGGAAAAAGCGCGCGAGATGGGCATTCTGCGCGCGCTTGGTCTAACCCTCGCCGAAATGCGCCGTCTGACCTTTTGGGAGACGGGTCTGCTCGGCGCATCGGCTGGATTGCTGGCGCTGCCCACCGGCTACATCCTCGCGTGGATTTTAATCTTCGTCATCAATCAGCGTTCCTTCGGCTGGACATTGCAAATGCAGGCAGACCCCGCCCCATTTGCGCAAGCATTTGTACTGGCAGTTGGCGCCGCCCTGCTTGCCGCCCTCTACCCCGCCTGGAGATTAAG
>DZBA01000261.1 GCA_022729775.1 Anaerolinea thermophila
CCCGCCTGCGTTGATATAAAGGCAGCACCCAAAAAATTCCCCAGCGAAATTCATGGCGGATAGTACCTTGTACTTCATGTGCCTCATCTAAAATTTTGGTTAAGTCTTCTTCCTGATCAAGCAGGTCTTGATTGCCCGCCACTATCAGGGGGGACAGCGCCTCATCGTCCAGCGAAGCGATAAACGACGCGGGCGATTGCAGGTGGTCGCGGACAGCGGCAAGAATTGCCTCTAAAAATTGCAGCAAATCTCCCTGCGTTAGTAGTCGCTCTTCCATATTTTGGATGGTTTGTAGTTCGCCGCGATCCTGTCCGTAAAAAAGCCAACGCTCCCAAAGGGGCGCGGCAAAGGTGATGGCGTGTTCGATGAGTAGAATGGTTGCGACAACAGTAAAGGGAACAAAGGCGTTATAAGGCGATCCGAGCAATTCTCCCCCGCGACGCACGATGGTCATAAAGCCAAGCGCGGCGGATGCGGCGACAGGTCCGCGCATAATCCATTTCATTAACCGGCTTTTGATAACTCGGTCGGGCCATGAAACCCCAAAGAAGGCAACCGCATACGCCATGATGATGACCAACGCGCCGACCAACACGTTGATAATGGTGACAATGCTCCAAAATAAAATTGCGTGCTGTGCGGCGGATTCGTAGCCGAATAATAAATATGGATAGGAGCCGAGCGCGGGGGCTGTTGCGCCAGCCATGAGGTACGCCATGCGCCGCCGCCCGGAGCGTGTTAACATGAGGTTGTACGCGCGGACGAAGTTCACGCCCGCCCAAACCATGACAAGCACGTAGTACAGCGTAAATATCTCAGTCCATGTGGTGCGCAATAAATATGGGGTGGGTTGCCCGTTTGGCACGAGCGGACCGACTAAATATCCAAGCCCTAGTAGGAGAAGAAAAAAAGAGGACGCGACGTATATGCCGCGCACGGCGAGTCTTCGTCTTCCGCGCGAAGGTCTGCCGGCGGTGACGAGTAACGCATCGGAAAGATGAAGGTATGCGGCAGGGAGAAAGACGATCCCAAACCATTGCAGGTGCAGCAGCAAATCAAAAGTTGGTGATGTGAGGGTTTTGTCTTGCAGCGCGTCTGTTGTGAAGACGATGACCACGCAAAGCAGAATAATGGCAAATGAACGCGCTACGCGATCACGCAAGTTGAATGAAAGCGCATAGAGAAACAGCGAAAACGCTGTAATGGCAATCCCCGCCGTTAAAATTTGGTTGACCATTTTGATCCCACCCAGCAAGGTTTCCATCCAACCGTTAATCATACAAGCCCTTCCCAATAAAAAATTGTTATTAAAACATCTATGTTTGTTTGTGGTTGAAAAAAAATTTATTTCAGGATTTTGGCGAAGAACAGGGCTACATCCTGTGTCATGTAATAATGGTCATTATACCCGCAGAATTCATATCCGAACTTCTGCGCGAGGCGGATCGCAGGCAGGTTTTTGGACTGCATTTCAAGAATCAGCCGGCGATAGGATTTTTCTGACGCCCATTTTTGCGCGGCGGATAATAACGCGCTGCCGATTCCCTGCCGGCGTTTTGGCGCGGTGACCATAAAGTCAGTGACCCATGCAATAGATTGGGACGCGTCGTTGTCTGTCAGCCCGATGTATCCCACCGGGGTCTCATCTATTAATGCGGTGAACATCGCATTTTTTTTTGTCCATTCGTTGGGGAGCGTTGAAGGAGGGTGCGGGTAGAATACAGAAACAGAGCGCGGCAAGCGCACTTCACGAAATGCAGCGGTAATTAACTGCTCTGTATCGCGGCGTAATTCCAACTGCCAGACCGATTCACTTGAGCCTGTGTATTCTAGGTTAATCAAGTGTGATATGTCATTTGCTTCTGTGGGACGGACTTGAATTTCAGGCATGAATTTTAATTCTCAAAAAAGCGACCCTAAAGATTTTGAAGCCTTTAGGGTTGTGTTTATTGTATGGGTAAAATGCGCACCGATACTACGCAAGGCGACAGGGAATTTCCCTGATTATCGGTAACAACCAGTCGCAGCTGGTAATCTCCGGGGGTCAGCGCGGTGGTGTCCCATTTGCCGAGCGAGCCATTTCTTACCACGACGCTTCCCGCGGAAAAGATTGCCCAAGTGGAACTTCCCTGCGGCGCGACTTCAAATTTATAAAAGCCAAAATTTGGAATATCCGCTGTGCCGATTAAGTCAATACTGCCTTTGACCTCATCGCCCGGTTTTGGGGAGGTGATCATAATCTGGTTGGGTGTGCAGCCTTGCGCGCTTGAAATCGTCGTCGGCAGGGGCGCGCGTGCGAATTGTGTCATCATCTCCGGCGAAAGAGTCCCCGTCGGCGTTGAAATAAAGTCCAACGTCGCAGTGGGGTTAAGGTCGCTCGCGGGAAGTCCAGGGATGATAAAGGTTGCAATAAAAAATTCGGTACAAAAGAGAATCGTAATTAATATGGAAATGGCTGCGGACTGTCCAAAACGGCGGAAGGCAAATTCGCGCTCCAGCGTATAAACTGCCATGCTCGATTCCTTCCATGACCGCCACAACCAGCGAAATGAAAACAATCCCCCAATTGCCAGTATGATGTAGATGAACGCCTCATAAGATGAAAGAAATTGATATAACGCAGCCATTTATCCAAATCTAAAACGATTAGAATTCGCGCAATACGCCGCGCACGATTTTTTCGATTTTGGGCGTAATGATTTTTCCTGATTCCATGACTTCTTCATGCGTGGTGAATGTCGCGCCGTCGAGGTTTGCCTTATTGCTAATGCCAGAAATGCCCAACACGCGCATATTTCCGTGACGCGCAACAATGACTTCCGGCACAGTGGACATGCCGACTGCGTCCGTGCCAACCATGCGCAGGAAGCGTAAGTCGGCAGGGGATTCAAATGAAGGTCCGCTCAATCCGGTGTAGATGCCTTCATGCAAGTTGATGCCGTTGGCTTTGGAAATTTTTCGCGCGAGGTCTGCATATTCGCGGTCATACGGCTGGCTCATGTCCGGGAAGCGCGTGCCGATTTCATCGAGGTTGGGTCCGCTCAGCGGATTTAATCCCGCCATGCCGACAAGGTTGAGTTGGTCGGTGATGAGCATTACATCGCCGGGGACATAATCGGGGTTGACGCCGCCAGCCGCGTTGGTGACGATGAGATTGGGGACGCCCATGCGCTGCATCACGCGAATCGGCAGCGTAACCTGCTGCATGGAATAACCTTCGTAATAATGAATCCGTCCCTGCATGACCATGACCGGCTTTCCTTCCAGATCGCCGATCACAAAACGACCAGTGTGACCCTCAACAGTGGAAACGGGAAAATGGGGGATTTCATTGTACGGAATATACACCGCGTTTTGAACGGAATCCGCGAGGGCGTTCAAGCCCGAACCGAGAATGATGCCTACAATAGGCTGGATTGAGATACGCTTCTTAATCGCGTCCGCAGCTTCGTCAATTTGATTTAGGGTAATAAAATTTTGCATGTGATGGCTACCTATCTAGTTGATATGCGCGCAATGCCTGTCCCCTCGGAAAAGCTAATTGCACGCGGGCATTATATCAGAAATGGCGGGTGATAAATCAACGCCAGATGTTTTCGTAATTTCCTTTGATTAAATTCCCTTCCGCGAAACGTTGCGGCACGAGAGATGAAATATCCACTGTCTTTGCCGCGCCATCCAGAATCAACTCGGACATGCACAAGCCGACGGCGGGCGCGGTTTTGAACCCTGTTCCGCTGTGACCGCAATCCAGATAAAAACCATCGGGACCTGCCGCGCCAAGCATGGGATGTTGGTCGGGCGTGATGCCATCATAGCCGCCGTGCGCGCTGTGCAGCGATCCTTTTTCCATGGCGGGCATTCGCAGGCAGAGCCGGTCAATGGCGCGTTCGACAAATCCCTTTTGGGCGCGTTCGGTGTCGTTGTCCGGTGATTCGCCCAGCGGGTTGCCGTCTTCCAATCCGACCAGCGTTAAATTTCCTTCGGGACGGAAGTACATCTCTTTTCCAAAATCAATCACAGTTGGATGCGTGCCAACTTCCGGCGGGCGGACGACAAACATGGTGTCGTGTCGCCATGTGCTATAGGGCAGGTCTAGTCCGACCATTTTGTTTAACGTATCTGCCCATGCGCCCGCGGCGTTGACAATGACCGGCGCGGAGAATGTCCCCTGGTTTGTTTCTACGCCGGTTACTTTTCCGCCTGTGATTTGAATCGCGGTGACGGAACAATCCTGCACAAGTTTGACGCCTCTGGCGCGCGCGGCATTCATTAGCGTGTTGGCGGTGTCGCTTGGCATTGCGTATCCTGATTCGGGTTCGTACCCGGCGATCTCAATATCATCTGTGACGAGGTGCGGCGCGAGTCGCTTGACATCATCCGCAGTGATGAGCAGCGCGGGGATGTTGATGTCTTGGTGCATCTTGACATTGGCTTTTAATGCATCCACGTGATGCGGCTCGACAATTTGAATGAAGCCCGTGCGCGTGAAGCCGCAGTTTCCGCCCACCATCTCTTTCCAATTTTGGAAGTACGCAAACGAAACCCACGCAAGGCGTGAGTCGACTTCGGTGTCGTAGTGCATCCGCACCAATCCGCTGGAACGCCCTGTTGCGCCCGCGCCGATAAACTGCCTTTCAAGGACGATGACTTTTGTTCCGCGCTGCGCAAGGTGGAATGCTAAACTCGAACCTTGCACGCCGCCGCCAATGATGATGACATCTGCTGTGTTGCTCATATTCTCTCCTTACTCGAAAATAAATTTACGTTCAATCTTGATTATAA
>DZBA01000262.1 GCA_022729775.1 Anaerolinea thermophila
CCAATAGAGTTGAATTTATGTTTGAAAATCCAACAACTATACTTTTTTCTCTTTCTATTCTGTAATGTAAATACCCATCTGTTTCAAAAAGCCCTCGTAAACACTGCTGGCTTGTAGACTTTTCAAGTTTTATCCAATCTGGAATGCGCAAATTTTGTTGTTTTTTTGGTAAAGGCTTAAATCCAAGTATCGAACTTATGCCTGTTCCATATAACCTAACGTGTGCGCAATTAGAGTTTTTATCAATAATAACGGATGGAGATTTGCCGAATACTTGGGTTACTAAATTAGCAATACGATTAAGCATTTTTTGATACTTTATATCACATGCAATATCTAATAGTTCTGTACGTTCGCATTGGGCTAAATGACCATCACCAAGATAAACTCCAATAAGATATGCAAGATATTCAGGGCTACCATGTAGTTGGAAAGGTTCGTATCTAAAACGCAATCTTGCTGCTTCAGATTTTGTTCTTTTGGGGACACTTTCTAGCGTCCTTACAATTTTTGTATGTCCAACACCCAATAGTTGAGCAATTTGCCGTGTTGAAAGATGTTCTTCTACGTAGAGACGTTCAACTTCTGATTGTGCATTCATACTCAGTGCCGAGACCCAGGATCGGACTGGGGACACCGCGATTTTCAGTCGCGTGCTCTACCAACTGAGCTATCTCGGCTTGCTTTCTGGTTAAGCGTGCGTGATTTTACACGTACTTATCCAGATTGTCAAGAACAGAAACCTCATATTTTTTTGTTTTTTAATTCTGCTTGACTTTTTATATTCGTTTCGATATAATGTTAGGTTGCTGTCCAAAAAGACGGCGTAATTTGTTTTTATCAGCCCGCCATGTTTATATTCATCAGGAGAGAAGAATGTCTTCTTTGCCCCACAAGAGCTATGCTCGTATTCCAGTAAAATTAAATCTCCCCAACCTAATCGAAGTTCAACTTGATTCATTCGAAAGACTTAAAAGAGAAGGACTAGGCGACCTCTTCCATGAGGTTTCGCCGATTGAGTCTTATAACAAAGGGATGAAACTTTTTTTCCCAAGCCGCAGCCCTGAATCTCAGGAATGGGAACTTAAATATTGGTTTGGCGACCCCAAACATAACATTGAAGAATGTGTCGAACGTGACCTAACATACGCCAGCCCGTTATATGTTTCTGTCTTGCTCGCAGGACCTGATGTCCCTGAACCCATCAAGCAGGATATTTTCCTCGGCGATTTCCCGGAGATGACCGACAAAGGCACGTTCATTGTTAATGGAACAGAGCGCGTTGTCGTCTCTCAGTTGATTCGTTCTCCCGGTGTATATTTTGAAGCGCCCGCTGACCGCGCTACCGGTCGTCCGCTTGCAATGGCAAAACTTATCCCAGATCGCGGCGCGTGGATGGAATTTGAAACGCGCAAGTCTGATTATATTATTTTGAAGTTCAACCGCAAGCGCACCGTTCCCATTACAGTCTTCCTGCGCGCGCTTGCTGCTGTTAGCGATGGGATCAAAGACTCGCCCATCAAAACCGGCTCAGACGAGGAAATCCTTTCCATCTTCAAAGATGTGGATAACAACCCTGAGCGTATGTTCATGGCGTCTACCCTTAAGCAAGAACCGGATTGGGATTCTAAACAGCCCATTGCAGAACAGGCGTTGATTGAGTTTTTCAAAAAAATGCGACCTGGCGATCCCGCTACGTTGGATAATGCCCGCCAATTTTTGGAAGAGCAGTTATTCGATCAGCGGCATTATGACTTGGAGCGCGTGGGGCGTTACAAGCTAAACCAAAAGCTCGACTTGGGCATTCCAATTCCGCATCGCACCGTGACAAAGAGCGACATCATTCGTTTATTGCGCCGCATGATTCAAATCAACAATGGCGCTGAACGCCCGGACGATATTGACCACCTCGGCAACCGTCGCGTCAAGACAGTGGGTGAGTTGATTCAAAACAAATTGCGCATTGGGTTGCGCCGCATGGAACGCGTAATCAAAGAACGCATGTCCATTCGTGATCAGGAACAACTTTCTCCGGTGACGCTTGTAAACATCCGCCCGGTAGTTGCCGCATTGCGCGAATTCTTTGGCTCTTCGCAGCTTTCGCAATTTATGGATCAAACCAACCCACTGGCAGAGTTGCGCCATAAGCGCACGCTCTCCGCGCTGGGACCTGGTGGTCTGCGCCGCGAGCGCGCCGGTTTCGATGTCCGCGATGTGCATCACTCCCACTATGGACGCATCTGCCCGATTGAAACGCCAGAAGGTCCAAACATCGGTCTAATTGGTCGTTTGGCATCTTTTGCGCGCGTGAATGAATATGGTTTTATCGAGACGCCTTACCGTAAGGTGTATAAAACGTTGCCGACGACAGATGATCGTCTTGAAGGGCGCACATTACGCGAAAGTGTTTATGACGCCAAGAATGGTGAATTGATTTTCGAAGCTGGCACTACACTGGACGCAAAAGCCGTAAAGAAAATTGTGAAAGCCGAAGGCGATGTCAACATTGTGCCATTCGTCTCTGATGAGATGATATACCTCTCTGCTGATGCAGAGGACAAATATACAATCGCGCAAGCCAACTCTGTTTTGACCAAGGATGAGGAATTTTCGCGTGAGCGCATTTCCTGCCGTTATCATTCCGGCTTTATGTTTGGTAATCCCGAGAACATTGATTATATGGATGTCGCGCCGCATCAAGTTGTAGGAATCAGCGCGGCGTTGATCCCCTTCCTCGAACATGATGATGCAAACCGCGCGCTGATGGGATCGAACATGATGGCGCAAGCAGTCCCGCTTGTGCGCCCGCAAATTCCGCTTGTCTCTACCGGTATGGAAGCGCACGCCGCGCTTGACTCTGGTCAAGTTGTTGTTGCGGATGCTGATGGCGAAGTCGTCTCGGTGACAGGTTCATCCATTACAGTCAAAGAAAAGAAGACTGGTAATAAGGTTTATCAACTCCGCAAATACCAGCGCTCAAATCAAAGCACATGTATTGACCAGCGTCCTTCCGTTGTAAAAGGTCAATTGATTAAGAAGGGCGACATCATCGCTGATTCTTCATCCACCGACAGCGGACAGCTCGCGCTTGGGCAAAACGTAGTGGTTGCCTTCGTCTCGTGGGAAGGCGGTAACTTTGAAGACGCGATCCTGCTTTCTGAAAGGCTTGTGCAAGAAGACCGCTTCACATCCGTTCATATTGAAAAATATGAAGTTGAAGCGCGCGACACCAAACTTGGTCCCGAAGAAATCACCCGCGACATTCCCAATGTAGGCGAAGATGCGATCAAAGACCTCGATGAAAACGGCATCATCCGCATCGGCGCGGAAGTCGGTCCCAATGACATTCTCGTGGGTAAGATTACGCCGAAGGGCGAGAAAGAACTCACGCCCGAAGAGCGTTTGTTGCGCGCAATCTTTGGCGAAAAATCCCGCGACGTGAAAGACACATCGCTCAGAATGCCTCATGGCGAGCGTGGAAAAGTTGTGGATGTCAAGGTTTTTACCCGCGAAGATAATTCCGACCTCTCCGCTGGCGTGGATATGATGGTGCGCGTTTCTGTTGCGCAGCGCCGCAAAATCACAGCAGGCGACAAGATGGCAGGTCGTCACGGAAACAAGGGCGTTGTGTCCAAAGTTGTACCTGTGGAAGATATGCCCTTCCTCGAAGATGGCACGCCCGTTGATATGATTTTGAATCCGCTTGGCGTTCCTGGTCGTATGAATATCGGTCAAGTTTTGGAAGTTCACCTCGGTTGGGCTGCAAAGCGCACAGGCTTCCGCGCGGTAACGCCCGTATTCGATGGCGCAACGGAAGAGCAAATCGAAGCCGAACTCGCGCGCGCGTGGATGATTGATGAAGCGTGGCGGGAAGCCGCTGAAAAAGCATGGGAGTGGATCAAAGACCAGGAATATGACCCGAACTCCATCGAAGATGATGATGAAGTCCGCCGCTTGTATCTTGAACACTGGCTTGGAAAGCGGAAATATGACGTTTACAAATTGAACAACCCTGATTATGCGCGTCACGCCGCCGCAAAGGAATGGTTGCGCGAAAAAGGCTACAACAAACCGGAAGAAATTCTTTTGGATGACCGCGCGATTGCGAACCACAATCCTGAATTAGATGAAGTAACCGTGAGCGTGTGTTTGCGATTATGGATGGAGCGTCATGGACACACCCGCCGCGTGGCAGAAGATAAAGTTTTCGAAACCGCGCAGGAATTGGCGAAGGAAAAAGGAATTCCGCTGCCCACGCTTGGCAAACAAACCTTGCGCGATGGAAAGACCGGCATTCCATACGACCAGCCCGTCACCGTCGGCGTGATGACCATTCTCAAACTTCACCACCTTGTTGAAGATAAAGTACACGCGCGCTCCACTGGACCTTATAGTTTGGTTACGCAACAACCGCTCGGTGGTAAGGCGCAATTCGGTGGGCAGCGCT
Source organism: Anaerolinea thermophila (assembly GCA_022729775.1). Classification (GTDB taxonomy): domain Bacteria; phylum Chloroflexota; class Anaerolineae; order Anaerolineales; family Villigracilaceae; genus Villigracilis. The sequence continues at coordinate 4,448 of DZBA01000262.1, forward strand.
TCGGTGAAATGGAAGTGTGGGCGCTCGAGGCTTATGGCGCAGCGCACACGCTCCAGGAAATGCTCACGGTTAAGTCCGATGATGTGCAGGGACGTGTTAACACGTATGAAGCCATTGTGAAGGGTGAGCAGATTGAAGAGCCGAGCATTCCCGCTTCCTTCCGCGTGTTGGTGAAAGAATTGCAGTCCTTAGGGCTTGCAGTTGAAGCCATCAACGAAGGCGGCGATGTGGTCAAATTTGGAAAGGATGACGAAAAAGCGCACCCACCAAAACATGATACTGGCTTATTGAGTCTCGGAGAGCATCAAACAAGAAAAAAGTAAGTCAATTCTAT
>DZBA01000263.1 GCA_022729775.1 Anaerolinea thermophila
GCATAAGCCCCAAAAAGATAACAAACATGGAAAACCAATCCATTCTGGATGGTTTTTCGCGCAGGAACCAAAATGCGAGCAACACAACATAAATCGGCGCGGTGTATTGCAGAAAGATCGCGTTCGCGGCAGTGGTCAGTTTTGTAGATGTAATGAACAGAAATTGCGTCAGGATGAAAGCCCCCGCAGCCATCAACTGCCAGCGATTCCATTTGGTGGGAAATCGCCTCAAGTAAACGAGAAACACAAGGCTCGCAAACATACTTCGCGCGCCAAGAATCGCAATGGGTTGCCAGTCCATCATCTTTATCAACACCCCACTGGTACTCCATAAGACAGCGGCAAACGCAAGAAAGAGAATCGCCTTACGGCGTTCTGAAAGGGAATCCATTTGTTATCCTCACAAGGTTTTAAGTTGAACGCCGATTATACAGCCACCATATCAAACCCGCACAACTGCGGATCTATGGCTGTTGCAAAGTCGCTCGACAAAATCACAAAAATATGTTGTAAGCCGTGTCGCCCTGAGTGAAACGAAGGGTCTCTACCCCGGCAGAGAGATTCTTCGCTTCGCTCACATCGTCCCGATGCTTTTCGGGAGAATGACAAAATCGGACTTTGCTACAGCGATGACTGCTCCGCAGTCATCGCCTGTCCGCCCCGGCATGGGTGGTAAAATTACAAAACATGGAATTAAAATGAGAACATCACAAATGTCGAATTTAAAAAATAAAGTCGTACTCATCACAGGCGCGTCTTCCGGGTTTGGAGAAGATGCCGCGTTGCTCTTTGCGCGGGAAGACTGCAAGGTTGTACTTGCCGCGCGCCGCATTGACCGCCTCCAAAATCTTGCCGCGAAAATTCAAGACGAGGGCGGCGAAGCCATGGCAATTCCTGTAGATATTGTTGAAGCAGCCGATGTGCGGAGTATGGTGCAATCCACAATCGAACTATACGGGCAGGTTGACATTCTTTTCAACAACGCGGGAATTGGTCGCGTGGAATGGTTTGAAAACCACGACCTTGAACGCGACATAGATACGCTTGTGCGCGTCAACTTGATTGGGCTGATGCAGGTCACGCGCGAAGTCCTTCCATATATGCTTCAACGCGGCGAAGGGCATATTATCAATATGATTTCGATTGCGGGATTAATTTCCACGCCGCTGATTGCAAGTTACTCTGCGAGTAAATTCGGCGCGCGCGGATTTACCGATGCCCTGCGCCGCGAAGTCGCTCCGCTGGGAATCAAAGTCAGCGGGATTTATCCAGGACCGGCGTCCACTGAGTTTGGTCAACATGTAGGAAAAAACAAAGCCTACGGCAAAGTCCGCTCATTCTTGAAAATACACATGAGATCGGAGTATGTCGCGCGCCGCGTGGTGGAAATTGCCAAACATCCGCGCCGCAGTTTAATCATCCCCTGGTGGTTCCGCGTCCTTATTGCGGTGGAGACGTTGTTCCCCGCGCTTGCTGATTGGATCGCCTACAACTTCTCAAGAAAAAATCACACATTACATTAGGAGATTTCCGTGACTCTTGCCAGATTGCAAAAATTAACCGCTTCGTTAAACGCCAGCGGACTGGATGCTGTTGTGTTAAATCCGGGTCCAACATTGACTCACTTAACTGGTTTGCAATTTCATTTAATGGAACGCCCAGTTGTTTTGTTCATCGCGCCAAATCAAGACCCTGTGTTGGTATTGCCGGAATTGGAATTGCCCAAAGTAGACCTGTTCCCTTATAAAGTACAAGCCTTTGCTTATGGCGAGCTTCCAAGCGAATGGGAAAACTCCTTCCGAAAAGCCGCGCAAGCGTTGGGGCTGGATGGCAAGCGCATCGGAGTGGAGCCGCGACAAATGCGCCTGCTAGAATTCAGTTATGTAAAAGCTGGCGCGCCCGAAGCAGAATATCCCGATGCAAGCTCAACACTCGCCGGGCTGCGTTTGAAAAAAGACGCGGAAGAAATCGCGGCGATGAAGCGCGCGGTAAAAATCGCGCAGGATGCGCTTAACGCGGTCATCCCGCAAATCAAAATCGGCATGACCGAACGTGAAATCGCTTCTGAGTTAGTAGTTCAATTATTCAAGCATGGCTCCGACCCGGAACTGCCATTCGCGCCCATCGTATCCGGGGGACCCAACTCTGCAAACCCGCATGCCTCTCCCAGCGAAAGAAAATTACAAACAGGCGATATGCTGGTGATAGATTGGGGCGCGTCATACAACGGATATATTTCGGATTTGACGCGCACATTTGCCATCGGTGAAGTGGATGACGAGTTGAAAAAAATCCATCGCATCGTGCAGGAGGCAAACGCGGCTGGACGCGCAGCCGGGAAGCCCGGAATTCCATGCGCGGAAGTAGATATTGCTACACGAAGCGTTATTGAGAAATCAGGCTACGGAAAATATTTCAATCACCGCACCGGGCATGGCATCGGCATGGAAGCGCACGAAGCCCCATACATGCGCGGTGATAATATGCAATTGCTTGAAACAGGCATGGCGTACACCGTCGAGCCCGGCATTTACCTGACAAACCGCAATGGCGTCCGCATTGAAGATAATGTAGTCATTACAGAAGATGGCGCGGAGGTATTGAGCGATCTGCCGCGCGAGTTAAGGGTGATCGGTTAAATGAATGTAAAAGATTTCGATGCCCGATATGGAAAGATCGTTTTTATTGCCGCATCATTATTAATCTGGGGCTTTATTATCTGGTCATTCTTCCACAACGGCTATGTCAATACATGGTATTTTTGGCACATCCCGGCAAAGATGCCGCCGTTTATTGATTTTCGCCTGATTCCCTCCAGTGCCGAAGCGTTGCGACTTGGATTTGACCCAACCATATCCAATCCTACCGACCCGCGCGGACATATCTTCAATTACCCAAAAATCTGGTACCTGTTTCGATACACAGGCATCACGCAAGGTGACACAATTTGGGTTTCCGTTACTTTAATCATCCTTCTCTTTCTTGTTGTCTTTGCCTTTCCCGAAAAAATGCGCGTGCGAGATGTGTTTATTATGCTTGCCATTACATTCTCGCCGGCGTCCATGCTGCTATACGAGCGCGGAAACGTTGACAACATCATGTTTATTTTGTCCGGCGTTGCCATTTTGACCGTTCATCAAATGCCATTTATTGCGGCAAGCGCAGTCATACTTGGGTCGTTCTTGAAGTTCTTTCCATTTTTTACTGTGATTGTTTTTCTGGGTGAAGACAAAAAAAATTTTTTCAAGTGGTTTCTAGGAATACTAACTCTTTTCCTTATCTATATCGCGCTCAACTGGCAAGATATTGTCATATCATGGACGCTCACTGAACGCGGATCTATTTTTTCCTATGGCGTGTATGTCATCTTCGAACAATACGAAACATACGTGCGTTACTACCTGCTCAGGGTTGTCTCGGAAGGACATGTAAAACTGGCAGCGACAATTCTCCCCCACCTGAGCATTTTTATCCTTTCATTGGGAGTTGCATACCTCGCGCTAAAAAAACATCTTACGCTGACGGTCACATCAGAAAGAAATTTCACCGCGTTTTGGGTCGGAGCCGCAGTTTACGTGGGAACATTTTTACTCGGCAACAACTGGGATTACCGGCTAACCTTTCTCATATTTACAATTCCACAATTGGTTCAATGGCAAAGCGCTGCGCCTGTAAAATCACGCTGGCTATACTGGGGAATTTTCACCGTGATGCTGGCATCCTGTTGGAGTATGCCAATCACGAATTACTACATCCGCGCTTACGACAATGAATACGACCTGCGCATTAAAACGTTTGATGAAATTATGAATTGGGGTTTATACATCGGGCTGCTTTACCTGCTGGTTGCTTCCGCGCCAAATTGGGTAAAAAACATATTCACACAAAGGCATCCGCCATTAATTATTGAGTAACTAAACCGCCGGGCAGGTGATCTACGCGGTTGACGTATGTCACATTGAATTTTCCGTTGCGAACATCGAATCTGCTGATGGCGCAGTTATTCATCAAAAACCAGAATTTCATATCATGCGCCGCCTGCTTATATGGAAGGTTGAGCATGGCGCAAAGCAGGCGCATAAAAAATTCGCCGTGACTGAAGAATGCGACGCGGTGCTCGGCTTGACCTTCTTTGTCGCCGTGACGTTGGAGCAATTCAGCCAGCACGCGCCTCGCGCGGATGTCTCGATCTGCGTGGCTTTCAAACGGACGATTCCACCAGCCGCTTTCATCGTATCCTTCGGGAAGTTGCATTTCGGGGAAATTCTTCTCGAAGAACGAACGCGGCTTGCCTGCCAACCCCGCCTTGTTTGCATCTTTTTCCCGCGCATAGATTCCGCCCGTTTCGTGAATATCCACCCACGCGCTAAATGGGACATCACCCAGCGCGCGGACAGTGAACGCGGCGGTTGTCGCGGCGCGTTCCATCAAACTGGAGTAGATATGCGTCAACCCAAAGCCGTAGCGATTATGGGTATCCCAAATATTTTCATCAACGAGGGACTTCTTTTCCTTTAAGTATTTTGCAAGAGCCTGTGCTTGCGCGATTCCCGTTTCCGAAAGGGCTGTGTCGGAACTCTCGACATAATTGGGCGTGTTTACATTTGCGTTATTAACGGATTGTCCGTGACGAATGAAATATAGCTGCATAAAAATAAATGTCCTTATGTGTGACCAAAGTAATAATTACCTAAGAATCAGGCAGAAGTTATCATACCCAAATCCAAAGCATCTCCGGCAATATTT
>DZBA01000264.1 GCA_022729775.1 Anaerolinea thermophila
TTAAAAAGTTAGAAGGTTGGAAAGTTATTACGTTAACCTGCCAACCTTCTAACCTGTAACCTTCTAACCTGCAACCTGTAACCTATCCCCCAATTTTCCTTGCTTCCATATAAAACCGTTTTTCCTTCGCTTCGCCCATCGAGAAGGTCTTGCGCGGAAGAGCGCCATCGAGAATCACGGTCTTGAACAGCTCGGACTTGTGCATGCCCGCGAGATAAAATCCCGCGTTGTTGGGTTGCAATGCGAGCTTCTCTACCACATCTTCACCGTGGACGTAATCAATCTTTTCCGCGCCGCCGCTTTTGATGAAGCCGTCGAGGAAGGTTTGCAGCGTTCCCACTGCGAGGTTCAACGCCGGGTTGGAAATTTCGATAACGCCAAATTGCCCGCGCAGCGCGCCGCCGACCAAACCGATTAACTGCTTGCTTTCATCCGCATTGTCCACGCGGCGAATCATTTCGTTGGAACTGGCAACATCGAAGTAGTTGAAGTTGTCGCCAAAGGCGGCTTTCATTTCGCCAACGACATCCTTCTTTACGCCAAAAATGACGCGGTGAATCGGCTCGAACTCCAGCGCTTCATCGTGGACGTTTTCAATTTCAACGAGCGCGTAGCGTGAGGGATGATCCATGCCGACTTGCGCTTTGTTCTTCTCCCAAATTGCCTTCGCCGTTGCAAGCGAGTGATTGCCGTCGCCCATCGCAAAGAGCAGCACGGGCAGGTCTTTGCTCACGCCGTATTTCGCGGCGAATGTTTCAGGGGATGCAAGTCCGCGCAGGGCTTCCACCACTTTATTCTCAAATTCAGAATTGACCGCGTAGCCCGCGAGATGTCCGCTGCCGAGCATTAACTCGAAGTCGTAGAGAGTCTCGAACTGAGTCTTTGCCGCGCTGAGCGGCTCGATGACGGTGTGATTCGGGTCGTCAATCAAAACTAAAATGTGCGGAAATTCCAGCGCCGCGCCTTCGCGGATTTTGACGCGCGGGGGCAGGCGGTCTTCAATCGTCCCTTCGGTGGCGCGGATTAAACTCGACGAGCCTTTGTGATAGTCGTAGCGTTCGAGGTCAAGGCACAGCACCACACCCTTGCGCGTTTTGCCCGCGACGGTTCTTTCGACATACACAAATCCATCACGCGGCGCGAGGATGCCTTCGTCCAGATATTTTTTCATGGACGCCTGAATGTTTTGGATGCGCCCTTCGGGATTCGGCGCTTCGAGATGCACTTCGGGGAAGGTCAAATTCAACGTCGAAGGCGCGTCGCCGACGGTCTTCTCTACATCGTGCCAATACTCCGGCTCGGATGTGAACTGATCACACGCGATGACCGCCCATTTGGTCAGGTCCACGCCTTGTTTGGGTAGGTACACTTGCGGGATTTGAATGCCGATGTCGGAAATGATTTTCATAAAAACCTCACCCACGTCCCACACGCCACGTATCACTTATAACGTGGGACGTGGTGCGTGTTCCGTAGATTTACTTCTTCGCGAACTCAATCAACTTCTGCGCGACTTCCGCGCCGACGCGACCTTGCGCTTCTTTGGTGGACGCGCCGATGTGCGGGGCGGCGATCACATTATCCAACTTGACCACTTTCCAGTCGGTGGGTGGTTCTTCCGCGAAAACATCCAGCGCCGCGCCTGCGACTTTTCCGCTGGTGAGCGCTTCGTACAGCGCGTTGTCTTCGATGATTCCGCCGCGCGCCGCGTTGACAATGCGCACGCCCTTCTTCATCTTGGCGAATTGTTCCGCGCCGATCATGTTCGCGGATTCTTTGGTCTTGGGCAGGTGCAGGCTGATGTAGTCGGCTTGCGCGAGCAATTCATCGAGCGTGACCAGTTTTACGCCCACGATTTCTTTGACGAAGGGATCATACGCGATGACGGTCATATCCATCGCGGAGGCGCGGCGCGCCACTTCCTTGCCGATGTTGCCCACGCCGATCAAGCCCAAAACTTTGCCGCCGATTTCGTCGCCGTTGAAGGCTTTCTTTTCCCATTTTTCGGCTTTCATGGTTGCGCTGGCGGCGTAGAGCGAGCGCGCCATCATCAGCATGAAACCGATGGTCAACTCGGCAACGGAAGCGGAGTTTGCCAGCGGGGTGTTCATCACCGCAATGCCCTTGGACTTGGCGTACTCGTGGTCAATGGTGTCGAGTCCCGCGCCGCCGCGCACGATCACTTTGAGGTTCGGGCAGACATCAATCAAATCCTTGCGGACTTTGGTGCGCGAGCGCACGACCATGCCATCATACGCGGGAAGAACGTTGAACAGTTCTTCGGGGGTGATGGTGTCTTGCACGTCCACGGTCAAACCGGCGGCGCGCATTTGTTCGATATATTCGTTTTCGGTCTTGTCGCAAATCAATACTTTCATGGGAAATCTCCTTATGGGTTATGGAATCCGCAAGTTCTACTTGCGGCGTTTTATTTTTACAACATCCAGAAGTTGAACTTCTGGACTCCTGTCCGCGCAAAATTAATAACAGGAATCCGACCGACGAATCGGCTGAATTCCTGTTTGGATGGCTGCGTTCATCAAAATCATTCCTGCGCTTTTCAACGAAATCTGTCAGGGCGGATTGGTGTCAATTGTTCTTGTAAATTTGTCAGACAAGCGGATATAATAAATGAAATCTTGAATTTACGCCAGTGTTCTGGCTCAATTTGTGTAAACCAATTAGGAGATAACCAATGTCTGACTTAAAACGCGCGTACAATTTCAACCCCGGTCCCGGCGCATTGCCGCTCGAAGTGTTGCAGCAAGCGCAGGCAGAACTGCTCGACTTCAAAGGCACGGGCATGTCTGTCATGGAAATCAGCCACCGCTCCAAAGAATTCGAAGCGGTGATTCAAACCGCCGAAGCGGACTTGCGCGAGCTGATGGGCATCCCCTCGAATTATAAGATCATGTTCCTGCAAGGCGGCGCGACGCTGCAATTCACCATGCTTGCGATGAACCTGCGCCCCGCGGGCGCGTCTGCCGATTACATCGTCAACGGCGCGTGGAGCAAGATCGCATTGAAGGAAGCGAAGAAACTCGGCGCGGCGCGCGCAGCAGCAACCACCGAAGCGACCGGCTTCAACAGCGTTCCCGAAAGCCTCGACCTCGACCCGAAAGCCGCGTATCTTCATTTCACCATGAACGAGACAATTCACGGCGTTGAGTTCTTCACCGAGCCGACCCCGCCCGCTGGCGTTCCGTTGGTGTGCGATACCTCCTCGAATTTCATCTCCCGCCCGATTGACGTTTCCAAGTATGCGTTCCTGTATGCCGGCGCGCAGAAAAACGCGGGACCTTCCGGCGTGACCGTTGTCATTGCCCGTGATGACATGCTCGAACGCACGCCCGAAAACCTGCCCGTCATGCTTGACTACAAAACCCTCGCCGCGAGCGGATCATTGCACAACACACCGCCTTCGTTTGCCATCTACATGGTCGGGCTGGTCTTCCAATGGGCGAAGAGACAAGGCGGACTCGCCGCCATCGAAAAAGTCAACCGCGAAAAAGCGGAACTGCTTTACGGCGCGATTGACAACAGCGGCGGTTTCTATCGCGGACATGCTGTCCCCGCTGCCCGCTCTTTGATGAACGTCCCGTTCCGCCTGCCCACCGAAGAACTCGAAGAAGCCTTTGCCAAAGAAGCGAAGAAGAACAACCTGATCGGTCTCAAGGGACATCGCTCCGTCGGCGGTATGCGCGCCTCGATCTACAACGCGGTCACACTCGAAGGCACAAAAGCCCTTGTGGACTTCATGGCTGATTTCCAAAAGAAGAATGGGTAAGATAGAGTTTAGAAATTAGAGATTACGACCTCCGCGTCCATTGGGATGCGGAGGTCTTTTTGTCAATGGTAGAATTACATACATGGCTCAATATAAAGTTCCCATGTCCTCCCCCGACCTGACCGATGCAGATCGTCAGGCTGTAATCGAAGTCATCAACACGCCCAACTTAAGCATGGGCAAGTGGACTCCCGCTTTTGAAAAATCTTTTTGCGACCTGACAGGCGCGAAGCACGCGATTGCCGTCAACTCAGGAACCGCGGGGCTGCACCTGTGCGTGCGCGCAGCGGGAATCGGCGCGGGCGATTTGGTCATCACCACCCCGTTTTCTTTCGTCGCCTCATCGAATGTGATGCTCTTCGAGAACGCGATTCCCATCTTCGTGGATATTGACCCGCGCACGGGAAACATCAACCCCGAATTGGTCGCGGACGCGGCGCGAAATATCGAAAAGTATTTGCCGAGAAAAATGTCAAAGGTTGAAGGTCAAAAGTTAAAGGCGCTCCTCCCCGTTGACGTCTTCGGTCAGCCCGCCGATATGGATGCAATTAACGCGGTTGCAAAAGAACACGGATTGAAAGTCATCGAAGATTCGTGCGAAGCGTTGGGCGCAATGTATAAAGAAAAGCACGCGGGAACGCTCGGCGATTTTGGCGTGTTTGCGTTTTATCCCAACAAGCAAATCACCACAGGCGAAGGCGGCGTGATTATCACAAACGATGATGAAGCCGCGCATTTTATGAGAGCGTTAAGAAATCAAGGACGCGCGCCCGGTGACACGTGGCTGCAACATACCCACCTCGGCTACAACTATCGCATTGACGAAATGTCCGCGGCGATGGGGACGAGTCAAATGTCGCGGCTGGATGAGATCATGGCAAAGCGGGAAAAAGTCGCAGGGTGGTATGAATCGCGCCTGTCCGAAATCGCGGGAATCGAAACGCCCT
>DZBA01000265.1 GCA_022729775.1 Anaerolinea thermophila
TCGAGGTCTTCTTCCATGTGCGCGGTGAAGTTGTAATCCACCACTTCGGGGAAGTATTGCACCATCAAGTCGTTGACTTGAAATCCTGTATCCGTTGGAATGAGGCGTTTCTCTTCGCGCAGGACATATCCGCGCTGCTGGATGGTGGAAATGGTCGGCGCGTATGTGGACGGGCGTCCAATGCCGTTTTCTTCCAACGCCTGCACCAGCGAAGCCTCGGAAAAGCGCGGCGGCGGCTGGGTGAAATGCTGTTCAGGGATGAGGCGAATCAACTCTTGCTTTTGACCTTCGGCAATGCCCGCAGGAATTTTCACATCCTCTTCTTCTTCGGTTTTTACGTCTTCGTTCTTGGCTTCTTCATAGACAACCATAAAGCCTGGGAACTTGACCGCCGACCCCGAAGCGCGGAGCAGATATTCATGCGCAGAGGTTTTCCCCGTCACTTCCACTTGCAGCGTATCAAACACCGCCGACTCCATCTGAGAGGCAACAAAGCGCTGCCAGATTAAGCGATAGAGTTTATACATGGCAGGTTCGAGATATTGCTTCATCTTCTCAGGGTCGCGCATGACCGAGGTCGGACGAACCGCCTCGTGCGCTTCCTGCGCGCCAGCGGATTTGGTTTTATAAATAGGAGGTTCGGCGGGAAGAAAATCCGCGCCGTATTTGTTCGTGACGAATTCACGTGCTTCGCTTTGCGCGATGGTCGAGACATTGGTCGAGTCGGTACGCATGTAGGTAATCAAACCCGTCGTGCCGCCCTCGCCCACATCCTGACCTTCATACAAGCCTTGCGCGAGTCCCATCGTGCGCTTGGCGGTGAATCCCAATTTGCGCGAAGCCTCTTGTTGCAGCGTGGACGTTGTAAACGGCGCAAGCGGTTTGCGGCGGCGTTCTCCGCGCTTGACCTTTGTGACCGAATACGCAGCGGTTTCCATGTCAATCAAAATCGGGTCAACGACTTCTTTATTATTGAGCACAGGTTCTTTTTCATCAACCCGCGCAAGTTTGGCGATGAAATTATTTTTCAAACCTTCGGGTTTGAATTCACCATGAATTGACCAATACTCGACGGGCTTGAATTCTTCGATTTCGCGTTCACGCTCGACGATGAGTCTCAGCGCGACAGATTGGACTCTGCCAGCCGATAAACGCCCGCGCACTTTTTCCCACAAAATCGGGCTGATGCTGTACCCGACGAGACGATCCAACACGCGGCGCGCCTGCTGCGCGTTGACCAAATCCATGTTGATGTCGCGCGGGTGCGCGAACGCTTCCGCGACTGCGGGCGCGGTAATTTCGTGAAAGACCACGCGCTTTGTGCGTTCAGGTTCGATCTGCGCGGATTCGAGCAAATGCCATGAAATGGATTCACCTTCGCGGTCAGGGTCGGTTGCGAGGAAAATTTCTTCGGCGGTCTGCGCGAGTTTTTTGAGTTCTTTAACGATGACTTTCTTTTCATTTGGCACGCGATACTTCGGCGCGAAATTATTTTCCACATCCACCGAGAGCTGCGACTTGAGCAGATCGCGCACATGTCCCACCGAAGCGCGGACAGTGTAGCCCTTGCCCAAAAATCGCCCGACGGTTTTCGCCTTCGCGGGTGATTCAACAATCACGAGTTTGCCAGAGCGCTTGACGACTTTTGCCACTTTTTCGGGCTTGGGCGGCGCTTCCATGCCTTCGTGCGCGTCGGTCTTTCCCATGCGGAACATTTTCGTGCCGCACTCGGGACACACGCCCGTCGTCACAGCAGACGCTCTCGCGTTAAATGCCGCGACAGTGTCCTTCATCTCTCGTTTAGCCTTACACTTCATGCAATATGCTTCCATTAAATATCCTCGTTATTAGACCTGACAGGTTTTTGAAAACCTTTTTGTACACGGATTTGACGGATTACGCGGATTCTCACGGATTTTTTTAAGATTTATCCGTTTTTGTCCGTGCAATCAGCGTAATCCGTGTACAAGATTTTCGGTTTTGAGTGAAACGTAGCCTTGTTTGGGAAAAAACAAGGTGTCAGGTCTGTTGGTTTACAAATACTTTTCCTGCCGATGTTTCTTCAAATGCTCTACGACATCTTTCACTTTTTGCGACTGGTCGGATTTACACACCATCACCACGTCGCCCGTATCCACGATGACCATATCATCCACGCCGATGGTGACGATGAGCCGCTCGCTGTCTTTGCTATAAACGAGCGTGTTATGCGTTTCATGGGATAAGTGCAGGCTGCGATTTGTGGCGATATTTCCATCCATATCGGGCAGCATGATTTCAAACATCGAAGACCACATGCCCACATCGCTCCAGCCGAGTCCGCCTGCGGGCAATACAGCCACCCGCGCGGCGTTTTCCATAATACCATAATCCACAGTCTCCACTTTGAGAGGCTGCCAATTTTCATTTAACACTGCGTCGCGGGAATTCGTTTCCCATGCGGCGGCAATTTGACTCAGCGCGTCATGCAGCGCAGGCATTTGCATTTGAATCTCGCGCATGATGACATCCGCCCGCCAGATGAACATGCCGCTATTCCAAGAATGGTCGCCCGTGCGGAGCAAATCGCGCGCGGCTTCTTCGCTTGGCTTTTCCTTGAAGCGGCGGACATTATACGTCGGATAGCGATATTTGCCATTCAACGATTCGCCCTGCTGGATGTATCCATACGCGGTGGAGGGCGCGGTGGGCGTGATTCCCAGCGTGACCAAATATTCATCATCCGCGACATCGAACGCGGCTTTTAACAAGTAATGAAATAAATCCTTGTTGCGGATGAAATGGTCGGACGGCAGAATTGCCATCTTCGCCTGCGGGTCGCGCGCTTGCAGGACGGCGGCTGCCAATCCTACCACAGAGGCGGTTCCGCGCGGCGCGGGTTCGATGAGATAATTTTCATTTGGGATTTGCGGCGCCTGCCCGCGCATTTCACGCGCTTGTTCTTCCACCGTGACGACAAGAATCCGCTCAGGCGGAAAAAGATTCTCCAGCCGCGCGACTGTGCTTTGAAATAAAGTTTCCTGTCCGATGAGGGGCAGCAATTGCTTGGGGGTTTCTTTGCGTGAGAGGGGCCAAAGGCGCGTTCCGCCTCCGCCCGCCATGATAACTGCGTATGTGTGTTCCATTTATTTTGTCCTTGAGGATGTACATAAGTACACACGTAAACAAGTAGACATGTACACCTGTATACGTGTCTACTTGTTTACCTGCCTACTTCTACACCCGATATTCTCCAGAAGATTCTCCAACCGCGACGTAATTCATGCCGCCGAGTTGACGAACCATGCCTTTCAGTTCCATCAATGCGAGTGTAGCAGAAACTTTTGCAATGGGCAACTCGGTCTGATTGCGGATTTCATCCACGTGCATAGGCTCGCTGCTTAACACGCTCAACAAACGCGCTTCGGTTTCGTCGGTGGGGAGAATCTTCCGCGCGGTTTTATGTTCGCCAATGCGGTTGATGTCCAATGCCTGCATTAAATCATTGACGCTGAGCAGCGGCAGCGCGCCGTTTTGAATCAACTTGTTCGCGCCTTTGCTTTGCGGCGCAAAGATGCCGCCCGGCACGGCGAAGATTTCGCGTCCCTGCTCGGCGGCAAACGCGGCGGTGATTAACGCGCCACTGGTCTCGCCCGCTTCCACGACCACCACCGCCAACGAAAGCGCGGAGATGATGCGGTTGCGCGGCGGGAAGTTGGAAGCCTCGGGCGGAGTCCCCGGCACATAATCGCTGATGAGCGCGCCGCGCGCGATGATTTGGTCAGCCAGCGCTTTATGCTCGGGCGGGTAGATTTTATCCACGCCGGTGCCCAGCACGGCAATTGTGCGTCCGCTGTGTTTGAGCGCAGTCTGGTGGGCAAGGGCATCCACGCCGCGCGCCAATCCGCTGATGACGGTGATGCCGTTTGCGGCGAGAAACGCGGAGAGTTCTTCGGTCACCTGCCGCCCGTATGGCGTCACTTTGCGCGTGCCGACAATCGCCACTGCGAACAGGTCGTCGGGCAAATATTCGCCGCGAATGTACAGCACAGGCGGCGGCTGGTCAATTTCTTTTAATCGTGTGGGGTAGGCTTCATCCTGCCATGTGAGGATTTTGATTCCCTGCGACTCGATTTTTTCCCAGACAGAATCTAAATTCACATTTTTTCGCGCCATCATGACGCGCTCAATTAACTTCTCCCCCAAGCCTGATTCTGCAAGGCTGGCTGAATCCGCATTCCAAGCGGATTCCAAATCGCCGAAATACGACACGAGTCCCTGCATTCGCACCGCGCCGATTCCCTTGATGAGATTAAAGCCAACCCAGAATTTTTTCTCGTCCATAGTAAAGTAGGGCGAAATTAATTTCGCCCTACAGTCCTTCCAAAAGATGAACTTTCATCACGCGCTGATTCATGTCCACATCCAAAATTACGGGCGGGATGGCGGGCAGCAGGATTTCTTTGCCTTCTTCATTCCTGACCACGTACACATCGTTCGCGCCTGTTTCCAAAATCTCGGCAAGTTTTCCCAGCGCGTTGCCGTTGTCTTCCACCACGTCCAGCCCGACAAGTTGATATTTGTAATACTTTCCTTCGGGCAGCGGCGGGACTTCGGACGCTTTGACATAGACCCACTGGTTGCGGAACTTGCCCGCGTCTTCGGGCGTATCCACGCCGCGAATGCTGACGAGCAATCCATCATTGCGCTCGCGGACGGTGTCTAACGTGT
>DZBA01000266.1:0-2547 GCA_022729775.1 Anaerolinea thermophila
CCCTGACATGTTTTGCGTGCACGCAAAGGTTGTCACCTGGGACTGCAAAATCTCCCGATTTTGCCTCGAAAGTCAGGACGCGAAGCGTTCGAATCCATCCCTGACATGTTTTACGTGCACACAGGTCTTGTTCTTATTCATCTCCATCCAACAAATCGGAGAGAAACGCCCACAGCCCGCCTTCTTCCTTCTCTTTTTCTTCCACCCTTTCTTTCTTTTTCTCTGTGATGTCGCTTGCAACCACGCCGCTTTGACCGTTGATTAACAGCAGATGCTTGCGCCCGTCGAAGGGAAGTTCCGTCATCCACACGGGGAGCAGGTTTAACTTGAACGATTCGATGGAAAGATTCGCCGAGGAAGTGTAGACGATGTTCGTGCCGTTCAAGAGCGTGGGCAGCTCTTCTTTATATTTTTTATACGCCTGACTGCGCGCGTCGAGCGAAGCATCCGCCATGGGGATGTCGTAAATCTCGGCGGGGGAGCCCGCCAGAAAACGCGGGTCATACGGTTTGATGGAGCGCATATCGAACGATGGAATTAACTTAATGAACACGCCCGAAAGTTTGCGCGATGCGGGAATGGGCAGGTCATCCATAAGAACTGGATATTGGTCGCTCATGCGGACTGTGCGCGGCTGGCGGTTGCGATTGCTGGTTTGGTCTTCCGCGTCGAAGTATTCATAAGCGTATTGAATCGAGCCGCCAACGTCAAACGTCCACAGCGGAAGATACAACCCGCGCGGCAATTCCACTTTCTTTTCGGGCTTGATGCTGTTGCCTTCCACCCAGTCTATCAGGATTTTCGTCGCGCGTTTTTGGTCAAATGCAAATGGGATGATGCCATCGGGCGCGAGCAAATCCTTTGTCTTTTCGAGGTTTACCACGTGCGGCGAATCGCAATACAGGCACGCGGCAGAGATGGTCTTGGGCGGCAATAAAAATTCCGCGCCGCAGCCTTCACAATGAAAGACCTGCTCCTGCAAGGGTTTGCCATGTCCGCGCTTGGTTGCCATGGCGACGATGAAGTCTTTTTCATCGGCAGATGCGTTTGTGCCGAGATTTTGTCCGCGCGTGCAATACTCGCAAACCAGCCTTTGACCGTCAGGGGCAAAGGACATCCGCCCGCCGCATTTGGGACACATGAATCGCTGCGCGTCTGATTCCCGCGAGCCGTCGGGCGTGGCAGGCAATTGATTGGGGTTGACGATTTCATCCGTTTTGAGTTTGCCATCCACAATCGCCAGGGCGCGGCGCGCGCGCGTGTGCTGCATGTCGAGCGCGAGACAATTCTCCAGCGCTTTGCGTTTTTCTGCCAGGTCGGCGCTGATTTCGCTCATCCAAAACCACGCTTCAGAAAGCACGTCAAAGCTCCCCGACATATAAATAGCGCGGTCGAGGTAACGGCGCGCGGTTTCTTTGTTGCCCGCTTTCGCTTCGATGATTCCCGTCCGCAAAAGTTCTTTGGAGTAATCGTCCATAATGTTTACGCTCTCACAATTGCGTCTGTCATCTTTGCCACCCTTGCCATTTCTTTAACGTCGTGGATGCGGATCATATCCGCGCCGCGCGTGATGCCCACCGCAACCGTCGCGGCTGTTCCTTCCACGCGCTGATCGGGCGGCAGGTCTAGCGTGAAGCCGATGAATGACTTGCGCGATGTCCCCAACAAAATGGGATAGCCCAACGCGCGGATTTCATTCAGGCGGTTGATGAGTTCAAGGTTATGTTCGCGCGTCTTTCCAAAACCGATGCCGGGGTCGAGGATGATTTTCTCGTCCGCGATGTTTGCCGCGCGCGCAATTTGGACGCTGGCTTCGAGCTCGCGCTTGACATCTTCCACCAGGTTTTGATACTCCGCGCCGATGTATGCGCCGCCCAATTTTTCCTTCACTTCCACGCTGGCGGGGTTGCTGCGGTTGTGCATCAAAATCACGGGCGCGTGATATTTTGCCGCGACATGCGCGAGGTCTTCATCGGCGCGAAGTCCCCATACATCGTTGATAAAATGCGCGCCCATTTTGAGCGCTTCTTCCGCGACGCTGGCTTTATAGGTGTCCACTGAAATTAGCGCGTCGGGGAAGTTTTTATGCAGCGCCTGAATGACGGGAATCACGCGGGACATTTCTTCTTGCGCATTGACAGGCGCGGAGCCGGGTCGCGTCGATTCGCCGCCCACGTCGAGAATATCCGCGCCATGAGATAAAAATTCGCGCGCTTGATTCACTGCTACTTCCAGCGAATCTCCGCGCGCGATGATTCCATCCCCGGAAAAACTATCGGGCGTCACGTTCATGATTCCCATAATGTAGGTGCGCGTTCCCCATTCAAACGTAAAGTTCCCGACTTGTAAGGTGTTGGATTTCATTTTTGTTTTTATGGAGTCATGAAGTTCTACTTCATGGTGATATTCCAAAAGTTCTACTTTCAGAGTCAGTCCCAAAAGTTCTACTTTCAGAGTCAGTCCCGAAAGTTCTACTTTCAGAGTAAGCCCCAAAAGTAGAACTTTCGGAGTCCGGGTTTATGAAATTTGGTCGAGTGAGCGGGCGAG
>DZBA01000266.1:2647-4708 GCA_022729775.1 Anaerolinea thermophila
AAAGTAGAACTTTCGGAGTCCGGGTTTATGAAATTTGGTCGAGTGAGCGGGCGAGCCACGCTTCGGCTTCGTTGATGTCGGTAAATATTTTCATCGCCGAAGCGGACTCCGGCAGCGCGAGCGATGCAATGCTCATGATGGAGTCCACCACCGATTGATCAGCAACCACCACCGCAACGCGGATGTTCCGCGCGGAGGGGTCGCTGTTTGCGTCCACTGCCATGCGTATGGCTTTTTCGGGAATCTCTTTTACGGCGCGCAGGTCATACAGGTTGCGCGTGCGGCGGTCTGCTTCGAGCAGGTGTTCCAATGCGAATTCATGCCAATGGTTGAGCGTGGCGTCGGAAAGGTCGGTGAAGGTTAAGGTCATGCCGCCATCGCCGCGTCGAATTACGTTGTAGCCGATTCCGGGCGCGGGCGTCCAGTTAAGGGGTTTGGGTTGGGTCATTTTTTCTCTCCTGTTTGAGTTGACGGATGCTGTAAAATTTGATTCCATTATAACGCAGGCGAATGCAAACTTTATGCTATAATGCGGGTGTTGGGCGCTTAGCTCAGTTGGTTAGAGCACTTCGTTTACACCGAAGGGGTCAGGGGTTCGAGTCCCTTAGCGCCCACTCGCTTTATCGTCTTATTCATCGGCGGGTTGCTGTGAGTATCTTTGTCGAAGTGGAGTAACCCGCCATGAATTTATTACCTGTCACACAAAGAATTAAAGACCCTTCCCCCACCATGCCCGATTTAGCCGAATTTATGACAACGCAAGAAGCCGCTAAAAAACTGGGCTTTCATGTGAAGACAATTCCCATGATGGTTAGAAACAAAACGCTTGACGGTGTACGCTTTGGGCGGGCTTGGCTTGTTACCAAAAAGTCAGTTGAAGAATATCTCAAAAAGACAAAGGGCATGAGCAAGAACGACCCGCGCCGTAAGCCTAAAAAATAATGCCTGTTTACCTTGACGGGCGTTTTTTTTATTGGTTAACTCTTTACCAAAGTAAAGATTGACGGTGGAATTTGAGAAGTAGTCCACGTTCAAGCGACTTTTGACGGCGGTACTGAAACGCGGTACTATTGGGGCGTGAATAAAAAACACCGTCAAACGCTCGAAGCGCTCTTTGCAAAGCCAGATGATAAAAATATTCGCTGGGATGATTTTATCGGCTTGCTAAAGGCATTGGGCGCGGATGTGACAGAGCGCGGCGGCTCGATGTTCGGAATCCGTTTGAATGGACGCTATGCCGTGTTTCACCGCCCACACCCTGGCAATGTTATCTATCCATCCATGCTGAAATATATTCGGCGGTACTTTTCGGAGTGTGGAGTCTCTTTGGAGGCAAAGAATGATTAAGTATAAAAACTATGTCGGTTTTGTTGATTATGACGATGAAGGAAAAATCTTTATCGGCGAAGTGTTCGGCTTGCGCGATGTGGTGACCTTTCAGGGACGCACGGCGGCAGAGCTGGAAAAGTCATTCAGGCAGTCGGTTGACTTGTATCTTGAGATGTGCAAGCGCGATGGGGTGGAGCCGATGAAGCCATTTTCGGGGCGTTTCAATTTGCGGCTCGACCCTGAATTACACCGTCAACTTGCAGAACGCGCGGCGCGGGAAAAGGTGAGCCTGAATGAGTTTGTGAGTCATATTTTGCAAGAGGCTGTATAGAAAATCAAAACCGACTTTTTGAAGTCGGTTTTTTGTTGGCTTGCGTCGGGTGAATTTTCACGCTGAAATTTTGCAACAAAAGTTCAAAATTGCCTAAAAATGACCTTGACATGGCGCTTGAAAACTTAACTTGTGACCGATGTAGTAAGAGCGAGTTAACAAAGCGCGCGCCTAACCCGTTCGCTTCGTTCACATTGTCCCAATGTTTTTTTGGGGATGGCAGGCAGGCGTGGACTTCTCCATGCCTGCCTGTTTACTAATCTACCAATTCCCAACTACTCTACCACCACCATATCGCTCGCGCTTCTGCCGAACACTTCGGGCGAGTACATCTCCTCCGCCTTTGTGGGCGGGACAACAAAAGTTCCTGGAGTAGTAGCCCGCGCGAAGTAACTATACTC